>NTKF01000021.1 GCA_002457295.1 Flavobacteriales bacterium MED-G22 | reverse complement strand
AGATAAGTCCCTACAACTCTTCCTCCTAAAAATAGAATAAAAGCTACAAATTGATAATTAGCCGCCTTATTTGATCCAATCCCTTTTGCCTCAGCATATTGGTAAATATAAGTCCAACACATTATTTGAACTCCAACATAAAAAACCTGTGCGATGAAACCTATTCGATAAATTTTATTTCGAGATAATCTAGCAAGAGTTTTACCTAGTGGAGGTGTAGCTTTTAAATTCTTATTCATTGGCATTTTTAGAATTCCAATGATTAATAGATAAACTAAAACAACTATACCTAAAACTACATAAGGGTCGCGAATTACGAGAAGATCGAGTGTACGAATCGTAATTTTATGAATATCGTCAAGGGATTCAAAAGATTTGATATCATCTGACTGCAGTTTTTTTAATATGAACTTTTGCGCTATTAAAAGGCCAACTATCATCCCAACGGAATTGAAGGATTGGGCAAAATTTAAACGTCTAGTCCCCGACAGAGGGTTTCCCATTGTAATAATATAAGGGTGTGCCGTCGTCTCCAAGAATGCGAGGCCAAAAGTAAGTACATATAAACTCAAACAAAAAAACCAAAATTGTTCTGTCATAGCAGCTGGATAAAACAATAAAGCTCCAATTCCATATAGAGCTAACCCAACTATAATTCCGACCTTATAGTTGAACTTGTTAACAAAAACTGCTGCAGGGAGTGCCATACAAAAATACCCTCCATAAAATGCCATCTGAACCCAGGCAGCTTGACCATTGCTCAACTCTAATACTTTTTTAAATGCCTGGACCATTGGGTCTGTAACTGCACTTGCGAGACCCCAGAGCCCAAAAATTGTACATACTAAAATAAATGGAATAATCATTTTTTTATTTAGTATCGGGACGGACTTTAAATTATTTTTCATTCAAGAGATTATATTTTGAATTATGTCTCGTAAAATATATGAACGATGACAAACTGCTAATCCCAGCAAAACAATTAAGAATCCTATTAATAATAGAACCAGTATTAATGGAATTAAATGAAACTTCTTCTAAGACAAAAGAAATTGGAAAAGTTCTTTCATTTTTAATGATTCAGAAGATTAATTTCTTTCAATATAAATTGAAATAGAATGACAAAAATTAAAATTATTATATGGGATAATTAATATTACGATTCGAATTACATATTAATATTCAATATTGTTTCATTAATGTTCATAATTGTAAATGAGGCTTTAAAAAAACTTTAGAATTAACTAAGAAAATGCATTTAACTAGGGTATTAAAATTATTGTTTAGATAAAAAATATCTAATTATTTTGATCTAATAAATTGTTCATCCGAGATAAATAAATTTAATTTCTATATTAATTTTTTTGTGCTTTAATAAATTTTAGATCAAAAGAATAATTTAAACCGATATTCCAATCAAATCTTTTACCTGTCAATCCTCCGAAATTTAATGGTTTATTTATTACCGAGCTTATTGAAAAAGGGTAGTTTAAAAGACCAATATTTATCGTTTGTGCAGAAAAAATGCCTGTTTTTGTATCTTCAATTTGAATGGTATAAATTATAGGAATCCAACTTAAATATATTTTATCCGTTATTAAAATTTGTCTCATTGATGCAGCGAGAATAATAATTCTATTTGATTTAATTTGGTTCTTGTTAACTATTTTTAATGGCGTTTCCTCATAATAAGAAAGAGATAACACGAAGCTTTGATTAAAAACATACGAAAAATTTGGATTTATAATAGTAGTAACCCATGGCTGAAGAATTTTATTTGGAAGATTTTTATCAATTACAGTTATCCTTTGATTGATTACTCCAGGGAAAACAACTCCTATATCAAAATTGAATTTACCCTTTTGTTTTATTTTATAATTCCACCAAATATCAATTCCCCAGGGTTGAAAACCCTCTAATTCGTATCTTATAAGAGGATTAATAGAAAACCTATCCTTACCTAGAGAAAAATTTGTGATCAGAGACGGTTTTCCCCTTGAAAATAGTGGAACCCAGTCAATTCCATTATTATTCAGGTTAATATTTCCTTTAAAAAAATATTGAACATTTTTTTGAGAAAAACAAAAAAAAGGAAGTATGAGAATAAAAAATATTTTTTGCATTTATACTGATAACTAACAAACGAAATTATACCAAATAAGTCGATGATAAATAAGTTTATGTATCAAATAACTCTAGGATTGTAATTAAATATTTTATGAAATTACATCACTAAAAATGAAATATTTAATTCCCTAATAAAAGTGGTATTATTAAGAAGGTATATTTATTGATAATCAACAAGTTAAGAGGGTACGACTCATACTTAAAGAGTTATGTAAATTCATAATAGTTTAAAGAAATGGTGCTATTTTTAAAAATCCGAAAAGGCTATTGTCAACAGCTATAATTGCGCCACCATCAGATGTTAAATCTATTGCCTCTCCAGCCCAATCAGCTCCTACTGAATCATAATATGTTTTATCCCATTCAATATCTCCCTCAGAATTAAACTTTATTAAGTAAACATGCCAAGTATCCGACTTATCAATACTACCCTCGCAACTTTCTGAATATGTGTATTCGTCTCCAGTTCCAGCGACAATTATGCAACCACCATCAGGAGTTGCTTTTAAATCCCATACTTCGTCATGTATAAATTGTGGATTATATCCCCGAGGATTTCCTCTTTTATTTTCCCATATTTTGTTGCCATTTAGGTCAATTTTCATCGTATATGTGTCCCAATTTTGAGTTCCTGACAAAGTGTGTCCTGATAAAAAAATAGAATTGCCTTCACCAATATCCATTGCAAAACAGTGATCCATATCAATTCCCCCATATGTTTTAATCCAATCCACATCGCCATTTAAACTAATTTTCATGAGTGAGTAATCTTCCGCACCTGCTGTCAAACCAGAAACGATCAAATTATCGTTAAGTAATAAAACTCTATATGCGTGAGACATCTGGTCGTCAAGTAATTTACCTGAAATTTTATTGCCTTTTAAATCAAAAAAAGTTATATATCCTTGACCTTCGGTATAAAATGTGTTATTCTCGTCCTCAGCTTTAATGTAACCAACTCCGACTAATCCATTAGGGGTCTCAACAACTTGTTCAAGTGCGTTCGTTCCACCATTGTCAATTGTATTTTGCCAAATAACATTACCATTGCTTTTATCAAGCTTTAAAATTGTTGAGTTTTTATTTATTGATCCTGAAATAATATAGCCGTCACCTATTTCTAAAATAGAATTTCCAAGATTATGCCCTTGTTCTCCAAACTCTTTCTTCCATACTAAATCTCCATTAATATCCGTCTTTACAACTAAAATTTTTGCTGTATTATCAGAAAGAAAACCGGTTTCACCGACTTGAATATAGCCATTGTCACTTGTAGTATAAATAAAATGAGCATGTGCTTCTTCCATCGACCCTTCAACAGATTTAATCCAATCGATATCAGGCCCAAGTCCAATAAATGTACTACAAGTTGATGGATCTGAGGAACCTTGTATAAGAGAAAGATCAAGTTCTTCCTCTGTGCTATCATCTTCTTCAAAATCATTGTCATCAACTTCTTCATCATTTTGATCAACTTCTTCTTCTTCTTCATCATTGGATGCATCAGAATCATCACTAGAGGATTCAGAAATAGACGAAATTGGATTTACACCTAAATTAATATCATCATCAGAACCAGAACAACTGTAAAAGAGAAGTATCAGAAGTAAGTATAATCTTTTCTTCATATTTAAAAATTTATGGTTAATAAGTATAAAAGTACAAATTACTTCTTGAACTTAATAAGGTGGATATGCCTGAGTTGAAATAAAAAACCCTCCACTTGGGTGGGTTAATATGGATTTCTAATTTGTTTTATAAACTAGTGTAAGTTCATCAGGATTAGACATAGTTCTATATTAATCCGTCATTTCTCCACTTCGCATAGTGTTTGACATAAAATCATTATCCTGAAGAAAGGGTTTCCCATTTTGAACCCCTATATTCCATATTAAATGTGTAGGGTTTTTGTAAGCTGTCTCATTCCTTTTTACAATTTTCGTTATTGCCCACCATGTAAAATTATTACGTAGTATTTCACTTTCAAATAATGGCTTCCAAACATTTGATTCGTATTCTTCATAGTCATCACGTTTTTAAGCCATTCCAGCAAAATTCATTTTATCTCTAATTTTAAGTTCCCCAACAAAAGGAGTGGCATCTATAAACTCAAGTTCATATTGTCTAACCTCTTTTTTTAATGTACCTCCAATTTTAACAATATTATCTACAGTTTTTGAGGACATTTCCCCTTTTAACCCAGCTTTCATTATTAAAATTACCTTATTCATACTCAAATTTTTCATTGTATTATCTCTTTGTTCCTTAGAAGAAAAATTATTAAAGACAACATAATGTGCTGCATTATCATTGTCATTTTCAGTGACGGTTCTTTTCCACACAGACCAAGCCCATTTCTCTCCTAAATCAACAGCTTTTTGATGATAAACTCTCCAAACCTTTTCAAGTTTATGATAATCAGAATCTGCACCATCATTAAGGACTATGAAATCCGCTACAACATATTGTGATAATGCAACGGCTGGCATAAAGAATAATAACAAGATTTTTTTCATTTTAATTAATTTATGATTGATAAGCTGCAACATAAAAAACCTATCTATACTCAGTGTTTTCTTCCTGAACTTTATGGAGTGGATATGCCGATGGTTTAGGATCACATTTTATGGGAAACTTTAAAAAGTTATAATCACCCTTTAAATTTGATTTAGCTTATAAGAACTAAACTTTAGTATTGGTGATCCCATATGTGGAGTCACAAAAAATGACACAATTTCTTGGACACCTTCCGCAGGAGGAACCTTCTATTATCTGTGTACTGTTCACGGAAGAATGGTTGAAACTATTACTATTATTAATTAATAAGCTATTTAGGTACAATGAAGCTATGAGCTATATACTATTATATAAGCTCTAGTCTTTAAAGAAAAGTGGATTTAGTTTTAGCGATGGGGGCTTATTTGAAAGTTTTAGGTTGGAATTTTTTGACTTTTAATATCTGGCCGTACATAAATCGTACAAAAAAGTAAAATAAAAAAATAACCCTTGAAAATCAAATAATTAACAAGGGCTATAGTACTCGGAGCGGGACTTGAACCCGCACGATCGCAATGATCATTGGATTTTAAGTCCAACGTGTCTACCAATTCCACCATCCGAGCAAACGACAGAGCGAAAGACGGGATTTGAACCCGCGACCCTCACCTTGGCAAGGTGATGCTCTACCCCTGAGCTACTTTCGCATAATGGATTGCAAATGTAAACATAAAATACGTTTTGGCACAATACAAAAACAGAGAAAAATTTATCCTTTATGCTGCAGTTTACGTTTAATGGCATTGAGTTGTAAAAGGGCTTCCACAGGCGTGAGGGTGTCAATATCCAATTGGGTTATTTCTTCCCGTAACGCTTCTAAAAGGGGGTCGTCAAGTTTAAAAAACTGCAGCTGCATCGCTTCTTTATTTGGTGTAGTGGAGGCTCTTTTTTTTGTAGCGCGCTGGGCTTCCAAAACCTTTAGTTTGCTTGATGCCGTTTGAACCACATGTTGGGGCATACCTGCCATTTTAGCTACATGAATTCCAAAACTGTGCGCACTCCCTCCCGGCACTAGTTTACGTAAAAAAAGAACTTTATTTTTCATTTCTTTCACCGATACATTATAGTTTTTAATCCGTTCAAAATCTGCTGCCATGGCATTCAATTCATGATAGTGGGTGGCAAACAATACCTTGGGTCTATATGGATGTTCATGTAAATATTCTGCTATGGCCCAAGCAATAGAAATTCCATCGTAGGTACTTGTCCCTCGACCAATTTCGTCTAACAACACCAAACTCTTAGCGGTTATGTTGTTGAGAATAGAAGCCGTTTCATTCATTTCAACCATAAAGGTCGAAGCGCCCATAGAAATATTGTCACTGGCCCCTACTCGTGTAAAGATTTTGTCTACAATGCATAAACTAGCGGCAGTAGCGGGCACATAACTCCCAATTTGAGCCAAAAGAGCAATTAAAGCTGTTTGTCTCAACAAAGCTGATTTTCCAGACATATTGGGGCCTGTTATCATCACAATTTGCTGCTCTTCTCGATTTAAATCGAGATCATTGGCTATATAAGTGCTCCCTGGGGGCAGATGAAATTCTATCACTGGATGTCGACCTCCTTTTATCGTTAGGGTTGACCCTTCATTCAATTCAGGTTTGCAATAGTGACGTTTCTGAGCCAATTGAGCAAAACCACTCAACACATCGAGCTGTGCCACTACTTGGGCATTCTCTTTTAAGAAAGACAACTCTTTTTGGAGTGTTTTGATGAGATTTGCAAATAATTGCTGCTCTAACTGTAGAATTTGTTCATCGGCAGAAAGGATTTTAGTTTCGAATGTTTTTAGTTCTTCTGTAATGTAACGCTCTGCATTGACAAGTGTTTGTTTTCTAATCCAGTCCTCTGGCACTTTGTCTTTGTGGGTGTTGCGTACTTCTATATAGTAGCCAAACACATTGTTAAAAGCTATTTTTAGCGAGGGAATTTGAGTGCGTTTTGTTTCTCTTTCTAAAAGGGAATCTAAGTGTTCTTGTACAGAACTTTTTAGTCCCCTCAGTGTGTCCAACTCTTGTGAATAGCCAGCAGCAATCACTTTACCTTTGGACACCAACACAGGGGCCTCAGGATCCAATTGTTGTTGTAATTGATCGATCCAGTTTTGAGGGTCGCGCCATTTTTTTGACAATGCTTTCAGTGCATTACTATCTGCTTTTTCTAGTAGAGGGCCTAAGGGTTTTAAAAAGGTTAAGCTATGCTGCAATTGCACTAAGGCACGAGGAGCAATTTTTTCAGTGGCTATTTTGGCCATGATACGTTCAATATCAATGGTCTGTTGCAACATTTGCTGCAAGGCAGCATGCAGCTCTTCGGAAGCTAAAAAAGTAGCTATCACTTCATGGCGCTTTTCGATTGCATCTAAATTGAGTAGAGGAAAAGCCAACCAGTGGCGCAATAAACGGCCACCCATAGCTGTTTTGGTATAATCTATGACGCCAATCAAGGCTACTCCCCCAGCATGTGTAGGTTGAAATAATTCAAGATTGCGCACCGTGAAAGGGTCTAACCCCACATAGTTTGTTTGCTGTATGGGCAACAAACAAGTGATGTGTTGTAACTTTTCATGATGGGTTTCAGATAAATAATGCAACACTGCTCCTGCAGCGGCAACACCTACATTGAACTGTCCCATTCCAAAACCTTCTAAACTGTGAACGTCAAAATGGTCGAGCAGTTTGGCTTTGGCAGTTGATTCTTCAAAAGCCCAATCGTCCATGTAAAAACAGTGAGGTGCCGTTTCAAACTGTTCTAGAAAAGTTTTTTTCTGGGGCTTAGGCACCAACAACTCCTTAGGGGAAAAATGTTCTAATAGCAGTTTTATTTGGCTTATGGTTCCCTCTGTGGCATGAAAATCTCCTGTTGAAATATCGAGAAAAGCTAGACCAAATTTTTGCTTGTTTTGATAAATGGCGCCTAAATAGTTATTCTTTTTTTGCTCTAACACATCATCGTTGAGAGCCACTCCTGGGGTGACCAATTCTGTCACTCCCCTTTTGACAATTTTCTTTGTCATTTTTGGGTCTTCAAGCTGATCGCAAATTGCTACGCGACAACCAGCCCTTACCAATTTAGGCAAATAGGTATTTAGAGAATGGTGAGGAAAACCTGCTAATTCAGTTTCAGAGGTGCTACCTGCACCCCGTTTGGTAAGAATAATACCCAATATATCAGCCGCTTTTATAGCATCTTCTCCAAATGTTTCATAAAAATCACCCACACGAAACAACAATAAGGCATCTGGATATTTAGCCTTGATCTGATTGTATTGCTTCATTAAAGGAGTCTCCTTACTTACTTTTGTCAAAATTTTAGATTTTTACGAATGTAATTATTAATTAAAAAAAACAGAGGCTCAAAAATTAAAAGTTCTTAAGACCCTTAAACAAGAATTGATGGTTCTTCTCTCTCTATTTTTTTTTAATTTTCACACTTAAATTAGAGTGCGCTATGATGCGAAAACTAAAGAATGAAGAATTAAACCGAGACAGTGTTTCTGCTTTTAAACTAGCAAAAAAAACTCCTGTTATTCTCATTTTAGACAACATACGGTCACTAAACAATATAGGTTCGGTTTTTAGAACAGCAGATGCATTTCGCATTGAAAAAATCTATCTCTGTGGTATCACAGCTCAACCTCCACATAAAGATATCCATAAGACAGCTTTAGGTGCTACAGAAAGTGTGGCCTGGGAGTATGTTTCTGAGGCAACTCAATTGGTCTTAAAGCTTCTAGAAGAAGGGGTAAAATTGTATGCCGTCGAACAGGTTGAAGGAGCTCAAACCCTTAATAGTTTTCAGCCTGAAAAAAATATAACACATGGTTTCATTTTAGGAAACGAAGTGCAGGGTGTGCAGCAAGCCTTAATTGATCTTACCAATAGCGCAATTGAAATTCCTCAATGGGGTACAAAACATTCACTCAACATTAGTGTGGCTACTGGTATTGTACTTTGGGATTTTATGACAAAGTGGCAAAAGCACTAATGCGCCTCAGCAGCCATTGAAAATCATAAGGGTTATTTTTAAAATCTCTATTCTCTATTGAAATTTTCAAAACAGGTATATCGGGGTTATTCCTAAAAAATGTGGCATAGCCTTCTTCTATTTTTTCTAAATAATCAATAGTAATTTCTTGTTCAAAAGGTCTTGCGCGTTGTTTAATTCGTTGGAGATGAAAACTTATGGGGGCCTCTAAATAGAGTACTAAGCTAGGCAAAGGTTGCTTTTCTAGCGCTGCGTCATAGTCACTGCAAAAAAGTGTAAAATCGGCTGAGCTCAAGTTGTTTTGAGCAAAAATTGCTGATTTAAAAAAGCTGAAGTCTGCAATCACTTTTGTAGCTTGATTTGTTTTCCAAAAGCGGTGTATAGCATTTGATCTTTCTATTAAGAAATGCGTTTCAAGGGCTTTTGCATGGGCTTTAGGATTTTTATAAAAGGAGGCTAAATGTGGGTTATCAGCAAATTTTTCTAACATGATTAGTGCATCAAAGTGAGAGGTTATTTGTTGGGCTAAAGTGGTTTTGCCTGCGCCTATATTGCCTTCTATGACTAGAAAGGGAAAAGAAGAAAAAATGGAGGGAGACCAATCTTTAAAAGGTTTTTGAAGTATCGTTCCTTCTTCAAATGGAGCTAAAAGTTGCTCAACGGTTTGATTTAGAGTGGGGTGCTTCCATTGTGATGCAATTTCATTTAGTGGGCGCAATACAAATTCACGTTGATGCAACAAAGGGTGTGGGATTTTTAAGGCTGGCTGTTGAATAATCCTATTTTCATAAGCCAATAAATCCAAATCTATAGTACGTGATTGATACCCAACAGCAGTACTTCGGTAGCGACCAAGTTTTTGTTCTAGCTGCAACATGCCATTTAATAATTCAGAAGGAGTTAGTATGGTTTCTACGGCTATACAGGCGTTGTAAAATGTGGTACCCTCAAAGCCCCATGCAGGGGTTTCATATAGATGTGACTGGGCAATGATCGTTAATGGAAGTTCTTCTAGACCCAATAGGGCACTTTGTAAAAACTCCAGTCGATCACCTTGATTACTTCCTAAAGAGAGATATGCCTTTCGTAACATAGTTAGTAAGCTGATAAAGGACAAAGCTACAAAACCCTATATTTGTAGCATAAACACATGTTATATGAATTTCCTTAAATCTTATTTTGCCTCACTACTAGGAACTTTCTCTGCACTAGGCCTATTATTTGTTTTTTTTCTTCTGGTTGTTTCAGCAGCTAGTGCCCTCTTTTCTGGTGATGGTGATACGGCAACCATTGAAAAACAAAGTGTCTTAGATCTAAACCTAAATCTTCCTCTTGCTGAAAGAAACCCAGTTTCTGACCCTTTTGAAGAAGTGTTGGGCTTAGGAAATGAATTTTTAGGCTTACCTGAATTGCTTAGAAGCATTGAACTGGCCGCCACAGATGAAGACATTGAAGGCATTCGTTTAAAAGCTGAATTTGTGCCCGCTGGCTGGGCTCAAACACATGCAGTGCGCAAGGCCTTAGATCATTTTAAAGCCTCTGGAAAATTTATTTACGCTTATGCTGATTTTTTCTCTCAAAAAAGCTACTTCCTTGCATCAGTTGCTGATTCTATTTTTCTTAATCCACTGGGCAATTTGGAATTTAAAGGACTGGCGTCAGAAGTGCTCTACTACAAGTCTTTTCAAGAAAAATACGGAGCCAAAATGGAAGTCGTCCGCGAGGGCAATTTTAAGGGAGCTGTAGAACCTTTTTTGCAAGATGAAATGTCTGCTGAAAATGAATTTCAAATTCAATCTGTTTTGAATTCTCTTTGGAGTACACTTCGTCAAGCTATAGCTACCTCTAGAAATCTAAATGAGGATACTGTTGACTCCATTGCTGAAACTCTTGCAGCTAGTTTGCCCGAAGAAGCCCTTTCACAAAAACTTATTGATGGGTTGAATTATGAAAATGAAGTAGAAGATAAAATTAGAACTCGCCTCGGTCTTGAAGCAGATGACGAAATAAATTGGGTGAGTCCTCAACAAATGGCAAGAACAATTCCTGCTTATAACAAGAAAATAAAAGATCGTGTTGCCATCATCTTTGCCAATGGAAACATTCTTTATGGAGAAGGAAGTAACACCTATATCGCTCAAGGAAAATTTGTTGAAGCTATAGATGATGCGGCCCAAGATGAATGGGTAAAAGCTATTGTTTTACGGATTAATTCGCCCGGTGGAAGTGCACTCACTTCAGAAATAATTTGGGAAGCCCTTGAAAGAGCAAAAGCTAAAAAACCTTTGATTGTTTCTATGGGTAACGTAGCGGCCTCTGGAGGGTATTATTTAGCTGCTCCTGCACATCAAATTTTCGCTGATCCACTTTCAATTACAGGTTCAATTGGTGTTTTTGCTATTTTACCCAATGTGCATCAACTCAGTGAAAATATTGGTGTCAATGCAGACCAGGTTCAGACACACACCAATGCAGCTGGATATAGTTCTTTTGAGCCCCTTTCAGACAATTTCAGAGCTTATGTCCAAAAGAATATAAGAAAAATCTACAGCACCTTTAAAGAACGGGTCGCTGCTGGAAGAAACCTTTCTCTTGAGAAAGTGGAAAGTCTTGCTCAAGGAAGAGTATGGTCTGGAAAAGAAGCTTTGGCAAATGGTTTGGTGGACACTTTAGGGGGACTAGAAGAAGCTATTACCGCCGCTGCAAGCCAGGCGAATCTCGAAGAATATAATCGCATTGCCTACCCCCAGTGGGATCAAGATCTTGAAAGTATTATCAACAAGATGATTCCAACCGCAAAATATGAAGGCTTGTCAAAAATACTTTCCCATTTCGGAATCGAACAAACCTTCACTAATCAACCTCAAAAACCCATTTCCAATTCCTTTAAAACACAATTGCCCTTTTCACTAAAAATAGATTAAATGATAGAAAAAGATAGGAAGCTAGCCCAACAAATCTATCTCTATTTAGCGGCTCTGTTTATCACCTCATTGGTGGTTTCCAATCTAATTTTTCAAAAGTTTTTCTATTGGTATCCCTTTAATGGAACCCTTTTTGGAAGTCAATTATTTGAGTTGTCTGTGGGTATTCTACCCTATCCTATAACCTTTCTCATCACCGACTTGATTTCTGAAATTTACGGCAAGAAAAAAGCCAATCAGGTGGTGGTCGCTGGGATTTTTTCTTCTTTTTTCTCCATGGGAATTCTTCTCATGGCAGATGCTGTGCCGGCCTTGGAGAACTCCCCTATTGATGATGCAACTTTTGAAAAAGTTTTCTCACTTTCTCCCTTAGCTGTTTTGGCTTCTATGTTAGCCTATTTGGCGGCTCAGTTTATTGACATCAAAATTTATCATTTTTGGAAACAACTCACTCAGGGTCGTATGTTGTGGTTACGAAATAATTTTTCAACATTCACCTCTCAATTTCTAGACACTTTTTTGGTGGTGAGCCTGTTGAGTATTTTCAATATTTTACCGTGGAACTTGTTTTGGGGATTGGTGCTGTCTGGGTTCTTATTCAAAGTCATTGTTGCCCTCTTTGATACTCCCATATTGTATGTTTTGGTGGCATGGTTTAGAAAAAAGTTTCAGTTGAAAATCAATGAAGAAATTAGGCTATAAAAATGAGCGAAGAAACCATTCGAATAAATAAGTTTTTGAGTCAGTCGGGCTATTGTTCTAGAAGAGAGGCAGACGGTCTGATTACACAGGAACGGGTTTTAATCAATGGCAAAATGGCTACTATGGGACAGCAAGTTGGTCCAAAAGACCAAATTCTAGTAGATGGTGAAGTCTTACAAAACAAATCCAATAAAAGAAAAATATATTTAGCTTTTCACAAACCCAAAGGGATCGTTTGTACAACCGATACAAGGGTTGAAAAAGATAATATTATTGATTTTATCAATTATCCAGAACGTATTTTTCCTATCGGGAGATTGGATAAAATGAGTGAAGGGCTCATCCTGATGACCAATGATGGTGACATTGTCAATAAAATTTTACGAGCCCGTAACCAACACGAAAAAGAATATGTTGTGACTGTCAACAAGCCTGTTACTGCTGATTTTGTTAAAAATATGGCTGCTGGTGTACCTGTACTAGACACTGTCACTAGGCCCTGCGTTGTTGAACAAATACATAAAAAGAAATTTAAAATTATTTTAACACAAGGACTCAATCGGCAAATCAGACGCATGTGTGAATATCTAAATTACCGTGTGGTGCATCTAAAAAGGATTCGTATCATGAACATCAATTTAGATTTAACCGTTGGAAAATATCGAACTCTTAGACCAGAAGAATTAACCCTTCTTAACCAAAAACTGAAACATTCTCATAAAAAGCCCGGTTAAGCCTTTGGTTTTATTTTTAATGTCACCACTTGCCCTTCATTGGAACGCACATTAAAGACAGTTTGGTCTTCAAAAAGTAGGTATTGCCCCTTAATACCAATCAATTTCCCACTATAAGTTGGGTTTTTAGAAAGATTCAGTGAGGTGGGTTTCAAGGGATATTGGCCTTCCATAGGATAGGAAATGTTTTTAGGCGTTTCAACAGGTTGCACAATGTAGGGTTTCACTTCCTCCGGGAGTTGGGCTAGAGCCCGATGGATTTCAGTGGGCCAATCGATAGTTTCTGATTGATTTTGAACCATTTTTCGCCATTGCGTTTTATCTGAAAAAATAGCCTTTAGTGCTACTTCAGCTACACCCGCAAGATAACGATTAGGCACTTCTACTATGTTGATTGCTTGCTGGGCTCCTTGATCTATCCAGCGAGTAGGCAATTGACTTTTTCTAGTCACTCCCACTTTGAGATGACTGCTCAAAGCAAGATAGACAACATGAGGTTGCAATTGCATTTTTTTTTCATAGGTCAAATCACGATCCGCTTCATTTAAATGCGCCTTGCTCAATTCTGGTCGCATAATCCATTGACCTGCTGCAGGGTTTTCAAAAAAACAACTTCTACAAAAGCCTTGGGCAAAAATCGGGTCTGGAGCACTACAGCTTAAACACTCAGTGCCCGTAACTTCCCATTCTAAAACCCTGTTAAAACATTGATTTAAGTGAATAAAACCCGGCTTTAACTGTAAAAAATATTGAATCGGATTTGACTCTTCTGTAAGCAATTTTTTTAAAACTCCTTGATACATTGAGAGTGATAGATTTTAATTAAATTTACTACCAAAGATAGCAAAACTAATGCCGACACCCCTTTTCCATTCCATTGCCTCTTGGTTTTTAAAAAAGCGGATCCATCAAATGGAACACTTCATTAAATTTCCTATTGAAGTGCAACAACAAGTGCTTCAAAATTTACTCTATTGTACTACACAAACTGAAATAGGCAAACGGCATGAATTCAGTTCTATAGCAACCTATGAGACATTCAAAAATCGAGTGCCCGTTGTGACTTATGAAGAAATTGCAGATGATATTGAGCGGTGCAGAAAAGGCACACAAAATATTTTTTGGAGCACTCCTATCAAGTGGTTTGCTAAATCTAGCGGCACCACTAATGCAAAAAGCAAATTTATACCCGTGAGCAATGAAGCCCTAGAAGAATGCCATTATAAGGCAGGAAAAGATATGCTTTCACTCTACTTTAATAATAATGAAAACTCACAACTGTTTACTGGCAAATGCTTACGGCTGGCAGGAAGCAAAGAGCTTTACAACAAAAATGACAATGTTTATTTTGGTGATCTTTCAGCTATAGTCACTGAAAATCT
This sequence comes from Flavobacteriales bacterium MED-G22, assembly GCA_002457295.1. Next base: position 7,062 of record NTKF01000021.1, on the reverse strand, counting down.
ACCTATCTGGGCCGAATTTAGTAGCACACCTAGCACTAAAGTTTCTTTGATGACTGAATGGGAATCGAAACTAAATGCAATCATAAAAGAAAGTTTACAAGATGATGTGACCGGGCTTTTAGGGGTTCCTTCATGGATGATGGTCCTCTTACAACGTGCTATGGTGACAATCAACAAAGACAATCTTTTCGATGTATGGCCTAATTTAGAAGTCTATTTTCATGGAGGGGTAAACTTCAATCCCTACCGTGCCCAGTATGAACAAATTTTACCTTCTCCAGATTTTAAATATTACGAAATTTATAATGCTTCAGAAGGCTTTTTTGCCATTCAAGATCAAAATGACAGCAGCGACCTTTTGCTTATGCTAGATTATGGAATTTTCTATGAATTCATTCCAATGGAAAAATATGGGAATCATAGTGAAGATGATGTTATTCCGCTTCAGGACGTAAAAATAGGTATTCAATATGCACTTATCATCACAACTAATGGAGGCCTGTGGCGCTATAACATTGGTGATACTATTGAATTTATTTCACTCTCTCCATATCGTGTTCGGGTTACTGGGCGCACAAAGCATCATATCAATGTGTTTGGTGAAGAACTAATCATTGATAATGCGGAAAAGGCTTTAACGATAGCCGCTAAAAAAACTGGAGCACATTTTGTCGATTATACAGCGGGACCTATCTTCATGAACGGAGATAAAAAAGGGGCTCATGAATGGATCATAGAATTCAACGTACCTCCTACAAATTTAGAAGAATTTACTAAAATTCTTGACCATCAATTAAAGTGTGAAAATTCAGACTACGAAGCCAAACGATATAAAGATTTGACACTGAACCCACCTAAAGTGCATCAGGCCAGAGAAAAGCTTTTTTACGATTGGTTGGCAAAAAACAAAAAATTGGGTGGTCAAAACAAAGTGCCAAGGCTCTCCAATGAAAGGAATTTTATTGAAGAATTATTAGCTATGAACTAGCTAAGAAACGGCTTTGAGTTTGGGTAATTCAACTTTTGAAAGTTTTTCTTCAGCATATTGTTTTTTAACTTTCAATTCCTTGATATTGGATTGAGGTAATTCAAACATTGCATCGTTTAAAATGGCTTCACACAACGATCGTAAGCCTCTCGCCCCAAGACTGTATTCTAATGCTTTTTCTACAATAAAATCTAGTGCGCCAGAGGTGAATTGCAATTCTATTCCATCCATTTGAAAAAGGGCTTCGTATTGCTTTATCAAAGCGTTTTTGGGTTGGGTGAGTATGGCTCTTAGTGCATCTTTTTCTAGAGGACGCATAAAAGTCAACACAGGAAGTCTACCGATTATTTCAGGAATCAATCCATAGGTTCTCACATCTTTTGGAGTAATATATTGTAAAAGAAAATCAACATTTATGTCTTTCTTTTTTATGGCTGTTTTGTAGCCAATAGCATTTAAATTAAGGCGATTATTGATACTCCTATCTATGCCATCAAAAGCTCCTCCTGCAATAAAAAGGATATTTTTGGTGTCTACTTCTATAAATTTTTGATCAGGGTGTTTTCTCCCTCCTTTGGGAGGAACATTTACCACTGTTCCTTCTAAAAGTTTGAGGAGTGCTTGTTGCACGCCTTCTCCTGATACATCGCGGGTGATGGAGGGGTTGTCATTTTTTCGTGCAATTTTATCTATTTCATCAATAAATACAATTCCAGATTGTGCTTTTTCAACATCATAATCAGCGGCTTGAAGGAGTCTTGTGAGTATCGTTTCTACATCTTCACCCACATATCCAGCTTCTGTGAGCACAGTTGCATCTACAATAGCCAAAGGAACTTTGAGAAAACGAGAAATAGTTTGTGCTAAAAGGGTTTTACCCGTTCCTGTGGGCCCCACCAACAACACATTGCTTTTTTGGATTTCTACAGGATCTTCTTTTTTGTCATGTAAAATTCTTTTGTAGTGATTATACACTGCCACAGAAAGAACCCGTTTGGCAAAATCTTGACCAATAACATATTCGTCTAAAAAAGCCTTGATGACTTTTGGGGATTTTAATTCAATTTCAAAATTAGTGTCAGGATTTGTTTCTGCTTCTTCCAACACTATACCATTGGCTTGCACAATGCAGCGGTCACAAATATGAGCGTCCAGTCCAGCAATAAGCAATTGAGTTTGTGGCTTGGGTCTTCCACAAAAGGAACACGTTAAATCATTTCCTTTACTCATTTAAAGAATTTATTTTTTCTGCATCTGTGTTTCTAAAACCTCATCTACCATTCCATAGGTTTTGGCTTCTTCGGCTTTCATCCAATAATCTCGATCACTATCGTTGTTCACTTTTTCAATATCTTGACCACTATGAACAGCAATGATTTCATAAAGTTCATCTTTTAGTTTCAAAATTTCACGTGCTGTAATTTCGATGTCTGAGGCTTGCCCTTGAGCACCTCCAAGGGGTTGATGAATCATCACTCGAGCATGTGGTAGTGCAGAACGTTTTCCTTTTTGTCCAGCACACAATAGCACTGCTCCCATAGAGGCGGCAATTCCTGTGCAAATTGTCGCTACATCTGGTTTGACAAACTGCATGGTGTCATATATACCCAAACCAGCATAAACACTTCCCCCAGGGGAATTAATATACATTTGAATATCTCGAGAAGAATCGGCACTTTGCAAAAACAATAGCTGTGCTTGAATCACATTAGCCACTTGATCATTGATAGCCGTTCCTAAAAACATTATCCTGTCCATCATAAGTCTTGAGAACACATCCATCTGTGCCACATTTAGTTGACGCTCTTCAATGATGTAGGGTGTCATGCTACTTACAATTTTATCATAGTACATTGCATTGACACTATGGTGTTTGGTTGCATATTTTTTAAACTCTTTTCCGTAATCCATCTATTTTTTATTTAAAAGTACACATTTATTTAAGCTTTGCCATACGCCTCTTTAACAAAAGCGTCATAGCTCAATTTTTTTACTTTTAGGGGCGCTTTTTCTTTGTAGAATTCTAATAATTTATGTTGCATTAGTTGATCAGACAATCGTTTGGTTTCTTCTTGATTTGTCAACACATTAGAAACAATACCGTCTAGCTGTTTGTCTTCTGGCACTTGACCATATTGTGCCATTTGATTTCGCACCATCTCAGCGGTAAAGGCCTTGAGTTCTTCAAAATTCAAATTCAATTCGTTGTCTTCAATAATTTTTCCTTCAATGAGTTGATAGCGAATACCCTTTTCAGAGTTTTCAAATTCTTCAGCAGCGCCCTTCTCATCTCGGGGTTCTTTTCCAGAAGTTTGTAACCAGCGCTTGAGAAAAGCTTCGGGCAAATTGAATTTAGTTTGTGCCACTAATTGAGCACTAATGTCATTCATTAGCTTTTGATCTGCTTGGGGTGCCAATTGAGCATGTAAACCTTCTCTAATTTTTTCTTTTAATTCCTTTTCATTTTTAACGGTATCAGGAGCATAGAGCTTGTCAAACAGCTCTTTGTCTAATACTGCTAAGACACGTTCGTTGATTTCTTTAATTTCAACAGAAAAGTCTCCCGACAAACTTTGGAATTTATCATTATCAATACGAAGAATTTGAACTGCTTTAGATTCTTCTTTAAAAAAGTTTTTTGTGGCTATGGTTAGCAGTTCACCCACTTTTGCTGCTTTGATAGCGTCAACTGCTTTCTTTGCCTTTAGGTCTTCTAAACTAAAGACTCCCATAACATCTAACTCACCTGCTTCATTTTGAAATTGTGCACTGATTTCAAACCCCTTTTCCACCTTTTTTTGAGAAACTAATTTTCCATATTGTTTTCTCAAATAAGTTAATTGTTCTTCTATCATTTTATCATCGGGAGTAATTTCATAGCGAATTACTTTTTTGAGTACTTTCAAATCGGCGACAATCTTTGGGGCAAGACCAAGTTCAAACTCAAAATCTAAAGTCTCGGAATCCCAGTCTAGAGTTGCTTTTTCGTTTTTTGGAAGTGGCCCTCCTAACAAATCAAGTTTTTCCTCTTTAATATAACGATCCATTTCCTGTTGCAGTAGTTTATTCACTTCATCAGCGATTACTGCTTTTTCATATTGCTTTTTGATCATTCCCATGGGCACGTGCCCTTTTCTAAAGCCAGGAATAGATGCCGTTTTCTTGTAGTTTTTTAAAACATCATCTACTTTTTGTCTATAATCTTCTCTTGTGATATTGATGACCATCTCTGCATTTAGAGGGTCAATGTCCTTGCGGGTTACTTGCATTTTTTCTAAATAAATCAGTGGGCAAAAATACAATATTTAAAACCATCTGCAACATTTGTTTTTAGCAGTAAAATAAATTTCGTTCTACTTTAGAGGAAATGGTTCTTATATCCTTAAAGTGTGCGGTATTAACCAACTGCTTGTTTTGGAAGAGGTGGAATGAGCCGTAGCTCTTCCCATAATAAAGACACTAATTATTTTGCATATATGCCTTTTTCAGATTATGATTTGGACCTCAATTGCATGGAACAACACAGCTTTTTGTCTAAAGGAATAATGCTGAATTATTTTCAAAATGTAAATTATATTTTAGCTGATTTTGGGCCTAAAAAATATTTTTTTTATGGCATAAGAAATAAAAAATATTAGTGAAAATAAGATCATTAAAGATCCTCCTCCTAATAGAAAAAAGGGCTCTTTAACCACTCCGTTAAGATCAATTTCACTGCCAATTACATTAAATGAAAAAACTGAATAAAACCCCACTGAAAGAAGGACTGTAGGTAAAACTAAAAATTTGGACATTATTTATTTATTTGGTTGTTCATCAAGCTAAGAAAATAATTCTATTTTTCCTAGTGCTTTAGATCTTATACTAACTCTTTAAGATTTCACTTACTTTATTTTCAATAATTCTCTTGACCGTAGGAATGACTTTAATGGCAATAAATTTGTCTGAACGGAGTCTAATATTATCAATATTAGTTGGCAGTTTATGACTTGGTGATTTTACATAAAATATCCATATAAAAAAGCCAGCTTTTACAAGATAATATGGAATACTATTTTTGTCTCTTTTTTTTCCAAATGAAATTACCAACTCACGTAAATCAGGTTCTAGAGCATATTGAACAGTGACAGGATATTCTTTCCCTGTTAAAATTATATTGGGGTTCTTTAAATACCCTCTGAGTTTCATTATGATTTTCCCAAAGATCTATTGCAGACTACCCTTCAAGCTTAGACAAGCTCATTCTCCAAAGCTGAAGTAGTAAAAATCGGTAATATTTTTGAAAATCAACATTGAAAATTTCTACTCCCCAGTCATAGCTTTTTACTTTGGGTTCATAGCCTTTTTTAAGACCCTTTATGCTGAATTTTCGGGCGTAATTTTCATATTGATCACCAAAGAAACGATCGCATTTTTGACAAAATAAGGAGTCGTCACGAGTACCCTTCTGAACGTTATCGTTTCTCTTTAACTGACCTTTACTAAATTTAAATGCAGTCATTTTATGCTTGTCATTGTAGAGATCATCATATAAGAATTCCGTTAAAACGTGAGCGTTCTTTATTAGAGGCTTTGTCTCCAGACATAGTTGGCAGATTCCTGTTTTCATGGGTAAGTATTTGAGACCCTAAATAAAATTACTTCATAAAAATTGATACTTATGAGGAAAGCTTGTTTTGAGGTACAATCCGTTTTAAGAAAGTGTACAATTCGTTTTGAGGCCCCTATTTTGTGGAATTTAATAGTTGGTATTTATTAAATAATCTTATTGTAGATTATGAATATAAAAAAATAAATTATATTTGCAGCCTTAAAAGAATTAATAACTAGAAGGTCGGGCACCTTCATAAATTAATGTGATATGCCGGTAAAAATTAGACTTCAAAGACACGGTAAAAAAGGAAAACCTTTTTATTGGATTGTAGCTGCCGATGTGCGAGCCAAACGTGATGGTAAATTTCTAGAAAAACTTGGAATTTATAATCCCAACACTAACCCAGCAACTGTTGAGGTTAATGTAGAACAAGCCCTTGAGTGGCTTCAAAATGGGGCACAACCCACCAATACGGCACGAACGCTTTTATCTTATAGAGGTGTCATGTACAAGCACCACCTTCAAGGGGGTGTTAGTAAAGGAGCTTTGACCCAAGAAGAAGCGGAAAAGAAATTTGATGCTTGGTTGGAAGAAAAAAATGCTAAAATTCAGTCTAAAGTGGATGGACTCACTAAACAAGCTGATGAATCTCGATCAGTACGTTTAGCTGCAGAAAAGGAAATAAGTGATAAACGAAAAGCAGCAGCCCTTGAGGCAGCAGCAGAACAAACTGAAGAAACTGCAACTGAGGAAACTACAACTGAAGCAACTCCAGCAGATGCAGCTCCAGTGGCAGAGGAAACTCCTACAGAAGCCGTCAACACAGAAAAAGTCGAAGACAATGCTACCCCTGCTGAAGAAGCCCCTCAGGAAGAAGAAGCGCCGGAAGCTACTGCATCTGAAGATGAAAAATCTACTGAAGAAACTCCAGAAGCAACGCAAGAAAATTCTGAAAAAGAGTCAGACAAAGAGGAGTAATTTTCCTAAATGCATAAAGAAGACTGCTTTTATCTTGGTTCAATAGTAGGTAAATTTAGCTTCAAAGGTGAATTGTTACTCAAACTAGACAGCAACGATCCCGCTGTATATAAAAACCTTTCTACCCTTTTTATTGATATGGAGGCGGGTTTGGTCCCCTTCTTTGTAATTTCTTGTAGATTGCATAAAAGCCATTTGCTGCGTTTGAAACTCAATGAAGTGGATGATGAGCAAACTGCCAATTCCTTAATTAAAAAAGAAATTTTCTTACCTCTAGATCTTCTGCCACCCCTAGAAGGAACCCAATTTTACTATCACGAGGTACTCGATTTTAAGGTCTTTGATGGTCAACACCTAATTGGGAGCATAGTTGGTTTTCAAGACAATCAAGGTCAAGATTTGCTAGAGGTACAAGATAAAGAACAAAAGAAGATATTAATTCCAGTTCATGACGATTTTATTCATACTTTAAATCGCAAAAAAAAAGAAATGGTCATAAACC
>NTKF01000020.1 GCA_002457295.1 Flavobacteriales bacterium MED-G22 | reverse complement strand
GTGCAAGATTCAACATATTGCTTTTAGCTTTCATACAAGCACCCCTAATATGCCTAAAATAGAAATAGAATTAACTAAGAGCCAAATAAACCAAGCCAGAAAGCTAATAGGTTTACAATCAAAAACTAAACCTGATTTAGTAATTAAAAGTTTAATAAAAGTGCTGGTAGAGCAACCTCACCAGCTTGAAGTGATGCAGTATGAAAAGAAATGAACTAGCAGAAGCTAAGAATAAAATAGAAATGCTTACTAACCATTTACTGGATAGTATAGATGTAGATCTATTGAGTGATAGCCAAAAGATAGCCTACCTGAAAGCAATACAACCATATGTAATGCCTAAGCTACAAGATATAAAAAGTAGTACTGATTTAAATTTAAGTGATAACCTCAACTGGTTATTAGGCGCTGATGAGGATGAAGTAGAACAGCTTGTACTACCTAAGATTAGAGAAATTAGCAATGGATGAGGTTAGGGATTGGTTAAGGAAGCAAAGAATAGCTAAGGATACTTATATAAGCCACAAGGCAGCTCTTATTGCTAGTAGCCACCCCTTTGGATTATTTGCTGATTACAGGGCCTTAGATGGTACTATATATGGTTATTTTAATGGAGAACTACATACAATTGATAAGCCTAAAACCTAAGTAAAGTTGGATTAAAATTGTACACCAACAAGTACAAAGGTATAAATATGGCTACAGAGGTGAAGTAGCTTGGTATACAGAAAAAAATCCAACTATAAATAGAATAGGTAGTATACACCTAGAATTGAGTTCTAGGATACAGTATTTGTTTTAAAAAGAAGGTGGGCTTGTAAAGAACCCACCATCTAAAACTAAACCGTTTACTAAAACATCATTAGCAAAAAACGGTATTAAGACAGTATAAATTACTAAAATGTAATATTATTTAACGATTGTTGTATAAACAACATTTATTATTTGAAAGGTTTATAATTGAATAATGAAAAACTATTATTTGAAAAAAAAAGTGGGCTTGTAAAGAGCCCACCTTTAACTTACCTGAAACAAATTAAAAAATTACATTTTAAATGTATATTGTCTTTTACCAAAAAAGGTTTCTAAAAAGTTAAATAAAGGTTACTATAGATCTCCATTAAAAAACATGAAAATTAAGTATAATAAATTAGATAAGTGGTAACAAAAAAGTAACAATATATTTGTAACTACTTGAAAGTAAATACTTTCATTATCCTTGGTAAGGAAGAGGTCACGAGTTCAAATCTCGTCATTGGCTCATTGTAAATCAATAAGTGAGGAGCACTTTTAAGCTCCTTTTTTTTACTAAGATTTTTCAGGAATTTTCTTATTAGTCAAGATACTTTATAATAGAAACTGATAATTGAATAATATCATCAATTTCTTTTTCAACGCTCTTTACATCATTAGGTTTTATTCCAGAGTAGCGATAAGCGTTTGTGTTAAGATTATAAATCAGCTTATCTTTGAATGCAAAAACAATTTTTTCTTCACTGAACAAAATTTTAAGGATAGCTTTTCTCTTGGCCAGTTTTATGAGTTTTAGTTGCACAGCTGGACTCAAATTTTTGATTATTTCTGCTTTTTTTTCGCTTCTTTTACCTTGATAATCAAACTTAAAAAGTGTATTAAACTCTTGAGATTCAAGCTGTAATTCTTTGCTATTAAAGTTGCTAAAAAAACCACCCGCAATCTCAGGAGTCAATAAAAAATTTACATTTAGTTTTTTATTTAAGTTTATGATTATATAATGTATATGTTTGGTGATATACTTATTTTTTTTCCCACTTCTTCTCTTGAGTTTAAATTCATAAACTCCAGATTTAAAATAATAATTTTTATGATCCACTTTTTTCATTCCTATAAATTCATCATCTACTCCAACTATAACATCACCTGAGAAAATAGTTGGATATTGTGAATTTAAAATTTTTGCTTTGTTATGGCTTGGTTTATAATCATATAGCCACCCTTTCATTTGTGCTATGTTTTGTTTGACTAAGTCTTTAACAACAGCATTATAATTGAATGTAACATATCGAAAAAAGGGAACTGTTAGAAAAGCAAAAAAAAGCAAGCTAGTGCCTAATATACCTTCCCCTAAATTGAAAAAAGGTTTCATCAACAAAATATTGATCAATAAGATGCAACACCCCAAAATATAAAGAGTAAGCCAGCCTATTTTATGCTTAAAAGGATGTGTTTTATTTGAAATCAAGAAAAAATGCGCTGCCATAAGCTGTTTCATGTTGGTGCTGATGACCTTTTGTTCTTTTAATGAAATTTGTTCTTCTGGAAATGAAGAAATTCCTTCTAAACTTTTTGTTGCACTATCATATTGTTCTTGAGAATAGGGCAATCCGTAAAAAATCGCAGGAAATCTTCTTTTTACCATTTCCTAAAAATCAATGGATATATTTTTAGGACTTTTTTCATCCATTTCAAACAACTTTTTTCGATTAAAACTGAACATAGAAGCGAAAATCATTGAAGGAAAAACTTCAGTTTTTGTATTGTATCTGTTGACACTTTCATTATATATCCTTCTGGCAGCAGCAATCTGATCTTCCGTTTCCTCCAAGGCCTCTTGAAGTTCCAAGAAATTTTGACTGGCTTTTAAATCTGGATAGTTTTCAGAAACAGCAAAGATTGACTTTAAGCTTTCTTGCAACATATTTTCTCCCTTTGCTAATGCTGAAATATCCTTGTTCGATGAAGCATTCATTATCGAGGTCCTTGCTTTAGTAAGCGCTTTAAGCAATCCTTCTTCGTGCTTCATATAGCCTTTAACCATTTCTATTAAGTTAGGTATTAAGTCCACCTTTCTTTTTATTTGAACATCAATCGATGAGTATGTTTTTTCAACATCGTTCCTTAGACGAACTAAAGAATTATAAGTATATATAACAATTAAAAAGATTAATACAGAAAAACCTAGTAATATTTGTATGAGTTCCATAAGAATGTTTTGAGGTTAAAGTATTAATTTTTCTTTTGATTTATGTTAATTCGGAATTAGTTTTTTCAGCTTTGATATTTTAATAAAATTATTTTCTACTATTAGATTTTGGATTAATTCTGACAATTCTTCCATTGGCATTTTTTGGTTTTTAAGTTTGTTAAACTCTTTTTGGAATTGAATAGTTTTACTCATTCCAGAATAGTCTTCCGATAACATTGTTTCTTTAAAAGTATACTGTTTGACTAATCCACGAATTATTTTGGGGCAATTTTCATTTAAGGTTGAGTTCAGTTCACTGTAGATTCTGTGTTCACTAAAATTTTCTTTCATAAAAATCGTTTCATTATCGTCTTGATATTGAAAATCCATTAAATAGGAATGGCTATAAGAGTAAATAAAAAAAGGATAGCTTGCACCCGGAGAATAATAATATTTAAGAATACTACTCCCACCGCTACTAATGGCTATCGAACTCCCAGAACGTTGATCAACATGAACTAATTCTCCTGCTTTATTAAAATAGAAAGCCAACCCCCCATCAGCTTCAAAATAGTCACCCTTATATTTAAAAAAAAATTGTTCTCCCTCATCTTCAATGTCAAACTCATTAGGGTTTACTAAATAATTATCGCCATTTTTATCCTTAAACAATTCATACCGAACATAGTGGAGTTTACTTTTTTCAATCTCACTATATAGATCTCTTATTTTTTGTATTTCTTCTTTCTCATTGTCAGGTTTATAAAGAATATTTTCAAAATTCAATACGCACGTTGAAGTGCATGTTATAGGGGTTTTATTAATATTATTACTTGTATCATAATCTAGGTTGGTGTTTGATGAATTTGATAAAACCAATGATGTTTTTAAGTCCTTATATTTTCCTAAAACCTTAGTCTCTACCCTTTCTTCTTTTCCTGTATGATTGTTTGTTTTTTCTTCACTCAGCCTTCTAAGGGGTATTTTTCCACCATTAAAAATCAAGCTGTTTAAGAATAAAAAAGCTAAAATGGCCAAGAAGTTGAAATTCATTTTATTGAAATTGGTATACGGCCCTCTAAATATATACAATTTATTGACGTTAACTCTATTTTAATTAGGTACTCAAAGTTTAATAAAATTATAAAGATACCCCTTAATGCATTGGCTCAACTACCTCATGGATCAACAATTTTCTGGAATATAAATAGGGCGCTGGTTAAAATCACCTTCTGTGTTTAGATAAATTTTGACAGTTCTATTTCAAAGGAGCTGCTTAACAAGTTTAATTCTTCCACTTTCATTTACTTCATAGTCACTTTTGGAGTGTAAATCTATAGTAGCTATGTGTATAAGATAAATTCTTTGTATTTTTCCAGCGGAAGAATACTATTTAGAAAATATTATAATGAATAAAAAAAGCATTCAATTAACAAAAATTGAAAAAGGAACCTTTCTCAAAGGTTCTATTGAAGCTGACACAGATATAAGAATTGATGGAGTAGTGGAAGGAGTATTGAAAACTTCTCAAAAAATTTTTATCGGAGAAACAGGAAAATTTAAAGGACAAGCAATTGCAAAAAATATTGATTTGTGTGGAAAACTTGAAGGAGAAATTCATGTAGAAAAAAAACTTTTTTTAAAAGAAACAGCTATTTTGACAGGAGACATCAGAGTAGGTTCGATTGAAATCGAAGAAGGAGCCTATTTTAAGGGGAAATGCAATGTAATTAACACCTTAGGGACCTCTAGTATTCCACCGAAAATGAAAAGTTTAGACCCTAATGTCAATGAAATAGAAACCTCTAAAAGTGAAGAAATTATTCAAGAGTCAATAGCCTAAGAACCACATCGTTTAGTTTTGTGTATGGAAATTTAAAATTAATTTTTTCTTATTCTGTTTCATTGAGTATAAACCTGTAGTGTCTATCTGCTCAACTAATTTCTTTTCTATGAGAATTGAAAATGGTTTTTCTTTCTTTTTTAATTTAAGGTAACCTATTGAATCGATGTTTTTAATGTTTCCATTTGTATAATACTGGCTTGAATAACTCTTCTTTTTATAAGCGTATATTGAATCATTTGTGGCTGCCTCAACTAGATATTTATCTGTACTATTTTCAATAACGTTTTTTCCGATACCACAAATGTACAATCCAAATAAAAGGAAAGGTATTGCCACAGCAATAGAGAAAATCATTTTTTTGAAAGCAAAGCTTTTCCACCCCTCTGCAGCGAAGAGTGCAAAAGGAATCATTACAGGTAAAGTATAGGGGTGAATGAGACTTTTTGAAAATGTAAATACTATTGGGGTCCAAAGTAACCAACATAGCAAAAAAAAGTGCCACTTGTCTGAAACTAATCGTCTGGCGTTTTTCTTGAAATAATGAAACACTATCACTGTCCAAGGTAGCGTTGCACCAATCAGAAAAGCCCAAATTATTCCAAGAGGTTGTTGTTTGGGAAACCCATATCGATCCCCTGCCCAACTAGAATCAAAAAATCTTGAAAAATGCTCACCTACAATGAAATAATCTAAAAACCCAGGAGAATTTTTCTCGGCTGAAATATACCAGGGCAATGCAACTGCTAGCATTATTAAAATTCCACTGATCCAAGGAGTAATGTTCAATAAGCGTATAAATTTTTTATGAACTATTGCCCAAATGAATAATGGCGGAACAGTCAAAATGAGAGCAATTGGTCCTTTAGCAAGTAGTCCTAAACCTAGGCTTAAAAAAATAAGGTGACCCCAAAGCCTTTTGTTTTCTGTTTTTTGAAACTTCCAAAAAGAGACCATAACCAATACAATTGAAAGGTTTAGAAAAACATCAGTAGAAACTACCCCGCTATGCAAATAAAATTCGGGCAGAGTAAAGAGTATAATGCTTAATAAATAGGGGGGCACTTTTTGAACTGGGAAAACTTTTGGAATGCCAAAGGCAAGTGCTACATTAACAAGTAAATAGGGTAATCTCACAAAAAATGAATGGGGGCCGAAAAGAAGAATACTAAGTGCTGCAGCCCAAGTGGAAAGAGGCGGCTTTGCCCAAAAAGGAATGTTATAATCTATTTGCAATACGATCCAATTTTGAGTATCAACCATCAGTCGTGCAATTTCTGCATAACGAGCTTCGGTTTGATCCATCAAAGGGAGAGAAGCATTAAAGAAGGCTCTAATAAAAACTAAAAGCCAAAATAGAGTTCTATAATTCCAAAATTTATTTTGACTACTCAAAATTGAATTTTAGGGTAGATGTTCAAATCAGAGAAATTTTTAATGAAAAAAAATCTCAATTCTTAAGTAACATTTTGTTTTTTGATCAAATTCAATGCCGACCCTTCTTTGAACCATTCTATTTGTTGGTCATTGTAGGAATGATTGGCCATGATGGTTTCAGTAGAACCATCCTTGTGAATCAATTCGATTGTTAACTGCCTGTCAGGAGCAAATTCTTTCAAATCAACAAAATTGAATACATCGTCCTCTTGAATGCGATCATAGTCATTTTCATTATCGAAAGTGATCCCCAACATGCCCTGTTTTTTTAGATTAGTTTCATGAATTCGTGCAAAGGATTTGACCAAAATAACTTTAACACCTAGATGTCTCGGCTCCATAGCAGCGTGTTCTCTTGAAGAACCTTCGCCATAATTGTGGTCTCCAACCACCACAGTTTCGATGCCTTTTTCTTTATAGCTGCGCTGAACTTTTGGCACGGCATCATACTGCCCAGTAAATTGATCTTTTATAAAGTTAGTTTTTTCATTAAAGGCATTGACAGCACCAATCAACATATTATTTGAAATATTATCTAAATGACCCCTATACCGCAGCCAAGGTCCTGCCATAGAAATGTGATCAGTGGTGCATTTGCCCAATGTTTTAATTAACAATTTAGCACCCATCAAATTTTCACCATCCCAAGGTTCAAAAGGAGTCAGTAGTTGTAATCTCTCGGAGGATTCTTTAACAACGACATTTATGGCACTTCCATCTTCAGGGGGAGCCAAGTAGCCATTGTCTTCAACGTCAAATCCTTTTGGAGGGAGTTCTTTTCCAAATGGAGGGTCAAGATTCACTTTTTCTCCATCTTCATTGATTAAGCTGTCTGTTATTGGATTAAAATCTAGTCTACCTGAAATAGCAACGGCTGCTACCATTTCTGGAGAAGCAACAAAAGCATGGGTATTAGGATTCCCGTCAGCTCGTTTAGAGAAATTTCTATTGAAAGAATGGACTATAGTATTTTTTTCTTCTTTATCTGCTCCTTCGCGATCCCACTGTCCAATGCAAGGGCCGCAAGCATTGGTGAAAATTTTGGCATCCAAATCCTCAAAAATTGAGAGCAATCCGTCGCGTTCTGCAGTGTAGCGCACTTGTTCAGAACCAGGATTGATTCCAAAGGCTGCCTTAGTAACCAATTTCTTATCTACCGCTTGTTGTGCAATTGAAGCTGCTCTTGACAAGTCTTCATAAGATGAATTAGTACAAGAACCTATTAAGCCCCATTCAACTTTAAGCGGCCACCCCTCTTTTTCAGATTTATTTTTCATTTGATCTACAGGTGTAGCTAAATCTGGAGTAAAAGGACCATTTAGATGGGGCATCAATTGGTCTAAATCAATCTCTATGACTTGATCAAAATACTGTTCTGGATTTTGATAAACTTCTTTGTCACCAGTGAGGTGTTCTTTAACTTCATTTGCAGCATCTGCAACATCATCTCGCCCTGTTGCTCTCAAATAGCGTTCCATTGAATCATCATATCCAAAAGTTGAAGTTGTTGCTCCAACCTCTGCACCCATATTACAAATGGTACCTTTTCCAGTACAAGACATTGCCTCTGCACCAGGACCGAAATATTCAATTATAGCCCCTGTCCCTCCTTTGACAGTTAAAATTCCAGCAACTTTAAGAATAACGTCTTTTGGTGCAGTCCATCCGTTTAGAGAACCTGTTAATTTTACACCTATTAGTTTAGGAAATTTTAACTCCCAAGGCATCCCTGCCATCACATCTACAGCATCAGCACCCCCAACACCAATAGCCACCATTCCTAATCCCCCTGCATTCACAGTGTGGGAGTCAGTTCCTATCATCATTCCACCGGGGAAGGCATAATTTTCTAATACAACTTGATGGATAATACCTGCACCTGGCTTCCAAAAGCCAATTCCGTATTTATTTGAAACCGATTCTAAAAATTGAAAAACTTCAGCACTGGCTGTATTGGCTGATTTAAGATCTGAAACAGCTCCTTCTTTGGCTTGAATCAGGTGGTCACAGTGAACAGTAGTTGGCACTGCTACTTTTGGTTTACCAGCTTGCATGAATTGTAAAAGTGCCATTTGAGCGGTTGCATCCTGGCAGGCAATACGATCTGGTGCAAAATTGACATAATCAACACCTCTAGAATAACCCTGTGAGGCATCTTGTTCCCATAGATGGCTGTAAAGTATTTTTTCTGTGAGTGTAAGAGGTCGATTGAGGTGTTTTCTTGCCTCTCCAATACGCTTCTCCATTCTATTATAGACTGTCCGTATTACATTGATATCAAAAGCCATAATTGTAGTTGTATAGATTCCAAGCAAAAATAGGAAATAAGCCTGTTCTAAATAAATTATTTTTCCAATTGATTAGCCGAAATTTACAAATAATTCAACCCCATCATTTTTATCACTAAAAAAGCATGAGAAAAAAGAAATTTTTTAAGTAAAAAAAATATTAAAATCAAAAAAATTCATAAATTTGCGCTCCTTAAAATAATATCGAAACATAAAAATTATGGCTAAAGAAAATTTTGACCGCTCAAAACCACACTTAAATATTGGAACAATAGGTCACGTAGATCATGGGAAAACAACGCTCACTGCCGCAATCACTAAAGTATTAGCTGATGCTGGTATGTCTGAAGCTAAAAGTTTTGATCAGATTGATAATGCACCTGAAGAAAAAGAACGTGGAATCACGATCAATACTTCACACGTAGAATATCAAACGTCTAATCGTCACTATGCTCACGTTGATTGTCCAGGTCACGCCGATTATGTGAAAAACATGGTTACTGGTGCTGCCCAAATGGATGGTGCAATTTTAGTAGTGGCTGCTACAGATGGTCCTATGCCACAAACAAGAGAACACATATTATTAGGCCGTCAGGTAGGAGTACCACGCATTGTGGTCTTTCTAAATAAGGCTGACATGGTCGACGACGAAGAGCTTTTAGAACTTGTTGAAATGGAAGTTCGTGAATTGCTCTCTTTCTATGAGTATGATGGCGACAACACACCCGTTATTCTTGGTTCGGCACTTGGTGCTCTAAATGGAGAACAAAAATGGGTTGATACCGTTATGAAATTAATGGAAGAAGTTGACTCTTGGATCGAATTACCCAAGCGCGATGTTGATAAAGACTTTTTGACGCCAGTTGAAGACGTATTTTCTATTACTGGACGTGGAACTGTTGCTACAGGTAGAATAGAAACGGGAGTTGCCAATACTGGAGATGAAGTAGATATCATTGGAATGGGTGCTGAAAAATTAAAATCTACAATTACTGGAGTTGAAATGTTCCGTAAGATATTAGATCGGGGTGAAGCAGGTGACAATGTAGGTATTCTATTGAGAGGTATTGAAAAAACGGACATCAAAAGAGGAATGGTTATTTGTAAGCCAGGCTCTGTTACTCCTCACGCTAAATTCAAAGCAGAGGTTTATATATTGAAGAAGGAAGAAGGAGGACGTCACACTCCTTTCCATAATAACTATCGTCCGCAGTTCTACGTAAGAACTACTGACGTAACTGGTAATATCAACCTCCCTGATGGGGTAGAAATGGTAATGCCTGGAGACAACTTAACTATCACTGTAGATTTAATTCAACCTATTGCTTTAAGCGTTGGTTTACGTTTTGCGATCCGTGAAGGTGGGCGAACAGTAGGAGCAGGACAGGTTACAGAGATTTTAGACTAAACAAAGTAATAAGTTTTTAACTTGACATTAAGGTGTCCGCCACAAGCGGATACCTTTTGTGTCAAATAAAAACGGGTTTAGCTCAGTTGGTAGAGCACTGGTCTCCAAAACCAGGTGTCGGGAGTTCGAGCCTCTCAACCCGTGCAAAAAAAAAGAATAATAAATGCAAGCCATTTTAGACTATATAAGATTTTCTTTTGATGAACTTAAGAGTAATGTTACGTGGACAGAGCGTGGAGAATTACAACGTTTAGTATCTATAGTTTTAGTCTTTTCTATTCTTTTTTCATTAGCCATTTGGGGTGCAGACACTGTTTTATCTCGTGTTGTTCAATTTTATTTTAATCTATTAGGATAGTCATGACAACAACCACATCAGATAAAAAATGGTATGTGATTCGAGCCGTGAGTGGGCAAGAAGCAAAAATTAAGGATTATATACTTTCTGAGATAACACGATTTGGTTATGATCATCTTGTAGAAGACATATTAGTTCCTACAGAAAAGGTTGTGCAAATTCGGAACGGAAAAAAAATTAATAAGGAGCGGGTTTATTTTCCAGGGTACATTATGATAAAAGCAAATTTATCTGGAGAAGTTCCTCATATTATTAAATCAGTAACTAACGTAATAGGTTTTTTAGGAGAAACCAAAGGCGGCGATCCAGTTCCACTGAGAAAATCAGAAGTAAATAGAATGCTCGGTAAAGTGGATGAGTTGGCTTTGGCTACTGAGCATGTTGCCATCCCCTTCACGTTAGGTGAAAATGTGAAAGTTATTGATGGACCTTTTAATGGTTTTACGGGAGCCATTGAAAATGTAAATGAAGAAAAAAGAAAATTAGAAGTCATGGTTAAGATTTTTGGACGTAAAACGCCATTAGAACTTAGCTACATGCAAGTTGAAAAAATCTAGAAATAGATAGATATTATTTTAAATAAAGAGTAGGTCAAATGAAAAGCTTCCAAGATTTTGAAACTACTAAAAATGACGAGTAAATAAAATGGCAAAAGAAGTAAGTAAAGTTTTAAAACTACAAGTTCGGGGAGGTGCTGCGAATCCATCGCCACCGGTTGGACCCGCGCTAGGTGCCGCAGGGGTGAATATTATGGAATTTTGCAAGCAATTCAACGCTAGAACGCAAGAAAAGCAAGGCAAAATTTTACCAGTAGCCATCACTGTATTTGTTGACAAATCTTTTGAATTTGTGATCAAGACACCTCCAGCGGCCGTTCAATTGATGGAAGCTGCCAAAGCTAAAAAGGGCTCGGGTGAACCAAACCGAAATAAAGTGGCTACGGTCACTTGGGATCAAGTCCGCACAATTGCTGAAGATAAGATGCCAGATTTAAATGCGTTCACTGTAGAATCTGCAATGAAAATGGTAGCAGGTACTGCTCGTTCAATGGGATTTAAAATTTCTGGAGCGGCTCCTTTCTAACATTAAAACAAAAAAAGCAATGGCACGATTAACAAGAAATTTAAAAGAATCTCGCTCAAAAGTAGATTCTAAAGCCCTCTACAGTCTTGAAGAGGCCTCAAGCCTTGTAAAGGAAATTACAACTACCAAATTTGATGCAAGCATTGATCTTGCCGTCCGTCTTGGTGTAGATCCTCGCAAAGCAGACCAATTAGTACGTGGGGTTGTCACTCTTCCTCACGGAACAGGGAAACAAGTGAAGGTGCTGGCCTTAGTTACCCCAGATAAAGAAGAAGAAGCAAAAGCAGCAGGGGCAGATCATGTTGGACTGGATGAATATCTTCAAAAAATAAAAGACGGATGGACAGACATAGATGTTATTGTCACCCTTCCAAGCGTCATGGGAAAATTAGGCCCACTAGGACGAGTACTCGGCCCTAGAGGTTTAATGCCTAATCCAAAAACGGGAACAGTGACAATGGAAATTGGAAAAGCAGTTAGCGATGTAAAAGGAGGAAAGATTGATTTCAAAGTTGACAAAACAGGAATTATTCATGCCTCTGTTGCAAAAGCATCATTTTCTGCTGACAAAATTCAAGAAAATGCTGATGAGCTTTTGAAGACAATTATCAAATTGAAACCTTCAACAGCTAAAGGTATTTATGTAAAAAGTATTTTTATGTCTAGCACAATGAGTCCTAGCATTCCAATTGACACTAAAATCGCTCAATAGATTCTGTGTAACTCAAGACTATTAAAATGACAAGAGAAGAAAAAAATATCGCAATAGAAAATCTTAAAGAGAGCTTGCAAGACACCAAAAATCTATATCTGACTGATATAGCAGGGCTTAATGCAGCACAAACATCAGCCTTAAGAAGAGCGTGTTTTAAAGCTGGGATAACACTTTCAGTGGTTAAAAACACCATGCTTGCAAAAGCTATGGAAGAATCTGATACTGACTATGGTGTATTGAAAGACATTTTGAAAGGTAATACCTCTTTAATGTTTTCTGAAACGGGAAACGCTCCAGCGAAAGTAATCAAAGAATTTAGAAAAAAAGCAGATAAACCATTACTCAAAGGAGCCTTTATTGAAGAGGCAATCTATGTTGGAGACGATCAATTAGAAACTCTAACAGCACTTAAATCTAAAGAAGAATTGATAGGAGATATCATCATGTTGTTGCAATCTCCTGCTAAAAATGTGGTTTCTGCTCTACAATCGGGGAGTGGAAAGCTGGCTGGTATTGTTCAAACATTAGCCGAACGGTAAACCGATTTTTAACTATGTACGCACTCTATTATCATAATATTAAATTTTAAACACTAAACTCGAAAAAATGGCAGATTTAAAAGAATTCGCAGAGCAGTTGGTAAACTTGACCGTCAAAGAGGTCAGTGAATTGGCTGATATTTTAAAAAATGATTACGGCATTGAGCCTGCTGCTGCTGCTGCTGTAGCAGTTGCTGGTCCTGCTGCCGCAGGAGGAGGAGACGCCGCAGAAGAAAAATCAGAATTTGACGTGATTTTGAAAGCTGCAGGTGGGTCTAAACTAGCAGTTGTCAAATTAGTAAAAGAATTGACAGGTCTTGGGCTAAAAGAAGCCAAAGAACTTGTTGATAATGCACCTAGCCCTGTTAAAGAGGCAATTTCGAAGGACGAAGCTGAAGGGCTTCAAAAGTCACTTGAAGAAGCTGGTGCAGAGGTTGAGCTTAAATAGTTTCATCACCATATAAAAAGGGAAGGCTTTTGAATTTTTTCAAAGGCCTTATCCCATTTGTAGTTAGTAGCCCCAACAATTTTTTAATATAATTTAAGTTAAATGGTCAAAGAAAAAAGTTTACGAACCAATTTCGCAGGTGCACAAAACACCCCTCCTTATCCTGACTTTTTGGATATTCAAATCAAATCTTTTCAGGATTTTTTCCAATTAGAAACGAAAACTGACGAAAGGGCTGTTGAAGGTCTATTTAACACCTTCAAAGAAAACTTTCCAATAACTGACACTCGAAACCAATTCGTGCTTGAGTTTTTGGATTATTTTGTAGATCCTCCTCGTTATTCAATTCAAGAATGTATTGAAAGAGGGCTGACCTATTCTGTGCCTTTAAAAGCCCGCCTTAAATTATATTGTACTGATCCAGAACACGAAGATTTTGAAACTATTGTCCAAGATGTGTTTCTCGGAACAATTCCTTACATGACCCCAAGTGGAACATTTGTAATTAATGGGGCGGAACGAATCGTTGTTTCACAACTTCACAGGTCTCCGGGCGTGTTTTTCGGACAATCTTTCCACGCTAATGGGACCAAATTATATTCAGCACGTGTTATCCCTTTTAAAGGATCATGGATTGAATTTGCTACTGACATTAATAGTGTTATGTATGCATACATTGATCGAAAGAAAAAATTACCTGTGACTACTCTTTTTAGAGCTATTGGCTATGAACACGATCGTGATATTTTGGAGATCTTTGATTTAGCAGAAGAAATTAAGGTCAATAAAACGAGTTTAAAAAAAGTTCTTGGAAGAAAATTAGCTGCCCGGGTTCTTAAAACGTGGCATGAAGATTTTGTAGATGAAGACACAGGAGAGGTTATTTCCATAGAGCGAAATGAAATTTTAATCGATCGTGATACTGTATTAGAAGCAGATCATATAGAAGAAATAATTGAAGCTGGTGTTAAGACGATCTTATTGCATAAAATTGACGCCCATATGTCTGATTATGCCATCATTTATAACACCCTTCAGAAAGATCCAACAAATTCAGAAAAAGAAGCTGTAGAACACATTTATCGTCAACTTCGAAATGCTGAACCACCAGATGAGGATACGGCAAGAGGGATCATTGATAAACTCTTTTTCTCAGATCAACGTTATAATTTGGGAGAAGTTGGTCGGTATAGAATGAATAAAAAGTTGGGCTTGGATGTCGAAATGGACAAACAGGTTTTAACTAAATTAGATATTATAACTATTGTCAAATATCTTATTGAATTGATTAATTCTAAAGCAGAGATAGATGACATTGACCATCTTTCCAATAGAAGAGTTAGGACTGTTGGCGAGCAACTTTCATCACAATTTGGAGTAGGGCTCGCTCGAATGGCCAGAACCATTCGAGAGCGTATGAATGTGCGTGACAATGAAGTGTTTACACCTATTGATTTGATCAATGCTAAAACATTGTCTTCTGTTATCAATACATTTTTTGGCACTAATCAATTGTCTCAGTTTATGGACCAGACCAATCCATTAGCTGAAATAACACACAAAAGGAGATTGTCTGCCTTAGGTCCTGGAGGTCTTTCACGCGAAAGAGCCGGTTTTGAAGTGCGAGATGTGCATTATACCCATTATGGGCGTTTATGTCCTATTGAAACACCAGAAGGTCCAAATATTGGATTAATATCTTCCTTAGGGGTGTATGCAAAAGTTAATAATTTAGGTTTTATTGAAACACCTTATCGCAAAGTTGATAAGGGAGTAATAAATCTAAAAGAAACCATTTATTTGAGTGCTGAGGAAGAAGAAGATAAACTCATTGCTCAGGCCAATATCGAGTACGATAAGGGAGGAAAAATTAAAAGTGAACGTGTTATTGCTCGTGACCAAGCAGATTTCCCAGTGGTTACACCAGATCAAATAAACTATACCGACGTAGCACCAAACCAAATTGCTTCGATATCGGCCTCTTTAATTCCATTCTTAGAACATGACGATGCAAACCGTGCTTTGATGGGCTCAAATATGATGCGCCAAGCGGTTCCTTTGATGCGTCCAGAATCACCCATAGTAGGTACTGGTTTGGAACAACAAGTAGCCTCTGATTCTAGAGTATTGATTAATGCAGAAGGAGAGGGTTTAGTAGAGTATGTTGATGCTAACAAGATTGTGATCAAATATGATTTTTCTGAAGAAGAGGAATTAGTCACTTTTGATGGTGATTTAAAAACCTATGAATTAATAAAATTTAGAAAAACCAATCAGGGGACGTGTATCAACCTAAAGCCTATTGTAAAAAAAGGAGATCGTGTTAAAAAAGGTCAAGTTTTATCACAGGGTTATGCCACAGAAAATGGAGAACTAGCCCTAGGAAGAAATATGAAAGTGGCCTTTATGCCATGGAAAGGCTATAATTTTGAGGATGCAATTGTTATCTCTGAAAAAGTAGTGCGAGAAGACATCTTCACTTCTGTACACATTGATGAATATTCTCTTGATGTTAGAGATACCAAGTTAGGAACTGAAGAATTAACAGACGATATTCCAAATGTAAGTGAAGAAGCTACAAAAGATCTAGATGAAAATGGAATGATCCGAATAGGAGCAGAAGTACATCCAGGAGACATTCTTATTGGAAAGATTACTCCAAAGGGTGAGTCAGATCCTACTCCTGAAGAAAAGCTCCTTCGAGCTATTTTTGGCGACAAAGCAGGAGATGTAAAAGACGCTTCATTAAAAGCAGCGCCTTCACTCAGAGGAGTTGTTATTGACAAAAAATTATTTGTACGTTCATTAAAAGACAAGCGTAAACGCAACCAAGATAAAGATGAGTTAGAAGCTCTAGATGTAGCTTATGACAAAAAGTTTGATGATCTAAAAGGGATTCTAGTTGAAAAGTTATTTGCTCTAGCGAATGGAAAAACTTCTCAAGGTGTCAGTAATGATCTTGGTGAAGAGGTGCTTCCAAAAGGAAAAAAATTCACTTTAAAAATGCTTTCCTCTGTGGATGATTATACTCATTTGACAAAAGGGACATGGACAACTTCTGATGATACAAATGCACTAATTGCAGATTTACTTCACAATTATAAAATCAAAGAAAACGACCTACAAGGTGCACTTCGCAGAGAAAAATTTACAATAAGTGTTGGTGATGAATTACCAGCAGGGATTAAAAAGTTGGCCAAAGTATATATCGCTAAAAAACGAAAACTTAAGGTTGGAGACAAAATGGCGGGACGTCACGGAAATAAAGGTATCGTTGCCCGAATTGTTAGGGAAGAAGAAATGCCTTTTTTAGAAGATGGAACACCCGTTGATATTGTATTAAATCCGTTAGGAGTTCCTTCAAGAATGAATATTGGTCAGATTTATGAGACCGTTTTAGGATGGGCAGGATTGAAATTAGGAGAAAAATATGCTACTCCAATTTTTGATGGAGCTACAATTGAAGAAATCAATGCGTTGACTGAAAAAGCAGGAGTGCCTCAATATGGACACACTTACCTCTATGATGGAGGAACGGGAGAACGTTTTGATCAACCGGCCACTGTTGGTGTGATTTATATGTTGAAACTGGGTCATATGGTAGACGATAAAATGCATTCGCGTTCTATAGGACCCTATTCTCTGATTACTCAACAACCCTTGGGTGGAAAAGCTCAATTTGGTGGACAACGATTTGGTGAGATGGAAGTGTGGGCACTTGAAGCTTATGGAGCTTCTAGCACCCTTCAAGAAATTTTAACAGTCAAATCAGACGATGTGATAGGAAGAGCAAAGACGTATGAGTCTATTGTTAAAGGTGATACTCTCCCAGAACCAGGACTGCCAGAATCTTTCAATGTGTTAATGCACGAATTGAAAGGATTAGGATTAGACATTCGTCTAGAGGAATAAATATTGATAAAGAATTAGATAGCTATGGCTCGAAACAACGAAATAATTACACAAAAAAAATTCAACAAAATATCAATAGGTTTAGCTTCTCCTGAAGTCATTCTTGGAAATTCAAGAGGTGAAGTGTTGAAACCTGAAACAATCAATTATAGAACTCACAAACCAGAGCGCGACGGTCTGTTTTGTGAAAGAATATTTGGACCTGTTAAAGATTATGAATGTGCCTGCGGGAAATATAAGCGAATTCGATATAAAGGAATTGTATGTGACCGCTGTGGGGTAGAGGTGACAGAAAAAAAAGTAAGACGTGATCGAGTAGGACATATCAACCTTCTTGTTCCAGTGGCTCATATATGGTATTTTCGTTCGTTACCAAATAAATTAGGCTACCTTCTTGGCTTACCGTCTAAGAAATTAGACATGATTATTTATTATGAACGGTATGTAGTTATACAGCCTGGAATTGCTAAAAATGCAGAAGGGGAACCATTGCAAAAGCTAGATTTCTTGACAGAAGAAGAATATCTAAATGTATATGACGAACTCCCTGTTGAAAATCAATATCTAGAAGACAGTAATCCAGATAAATTTATTGCTAAGATGGGTGCAGAATGCCTCATCGAGTTACTCTCTCGAATAGATCTACAAGAATTATCTTATCAATTGCGTCACAAAGCAAACAATGAAACGTCAAAACAACGCAAAACAGAGGCTTTAAAACGCTTACAAGTTGTTGAGGCTTTCAGGGAGGCAAATGAACGAGGCGAAAATTTACCTGAGTGGATGATCATGAAGGTCATTCCTGTTATACCTCCTGAATTAAGGCCTTTGGTGCCACTAGATGGTGGTCGTTTTGCCACTTCAGACTTAAATGATCTTTACAGAAGAGTTATCATTAGAAACAATCGATTAAAGAGATTAGTAGAAATTAAAGCTCCTGAGGTCATTCTTCGAAATGAGAAAAGGATGTTACAAGAGTCTGTTGATTCACTTTTTGATAATACTAGAAAGTCGTCTGCAGTGAAAACGGAATCCAATCGTCCATTAAAGTCTTTATCTGATTCTTTAAAAGGAAAGCAAGGGCGTTTCAGACAAAACCTCTTAGGAAAAAGAGTAGACTATTCTGCTCGATCAGTAATTGTGGTTGGTCCTGAGTTAAAACTTTTTGAGTGTGGTCTACCCAAAGGGATGGCTGCTGAGCTTTACAAGCCTTTTGTCATTAGAAAGCTAATTGAGCGAGGAATTGTTAAAACAGTGAAGTCAGCAAAAAAGATTATTGATCGCAAAGAACCTGTTGTTTGGGATATTTTAGAAAACGTATTAAAAGGGCATCCAGTTCTTTTGAATCGAGCTCCCACATTGCATAGATTGGGAATTCAAGCTTTCCAACCTAAATTGATCGAAGGAAAAGCCATTCAATTGCACCCCTTGGTCTGTACCGCCTTTAACGCTGATTTTGATGGTGACCAAATGGCAGTTCACCTTCCTTTAGGGCCTGAAGCCATTTTAGAATCACAACTGTTGATGTTGGCTTCACACAACATTTTGAATCCAGCAAACGGGTCACCTATTACTGTGCCTTCTCAAGACATGGTATTGGGACTCTACTATATGACAAAAGCAAGAAAATCAACCAAACAAAAACCCATCAAGGGAGAGGGTCTCACTTTCTACTCTGTAGAAGAAGTTCATATTGCTCATAATGAAAAGCGGGTTGATTTAAATGCAATTATCAAAATCAGAATTGATGAATTAGACGAGGCAGGAGAAAGCCAAAGTAAATTAATTGAAACGACTGTAGGAAGAGTTCTCTTTAACGAAGTAGTTCCTGCAAAGGCTGGCTTTTTCAATACTGTTTTAACTAAAAAGAGTCTACGAGAAATTATTGGTAAAATCTTGAGTGCTACTAGTGTTGCAGAAACTGCAGCTTTCTTAGACGAAATCAAAGACATGGGTTATGGCTTTGCTTTTAAAGGAGGTTTATCTTTTAGTCTTGGAGATATCATTATTCCACCAGAAAAATTGACCATGATTGATGACGCTAATGGTCAAGTTGAAGGCATTATGTCTAATTATAATATGGGTCTCATTACAAACAATGAGCGTTATAATCAGGTTATTGACGTTTGGACATCTACCAATGCCAAACTCACTGAGTTGGCTATGAAAAGAATTAGTGAAGATCAGCAAGGATTCAATTCTGTGTTTATGATGTTGGATTCTGGAGCTCGAGGATCTAAAGAGCAAATACGTCAGCTCACGGGAATGCGTGGTTTGATGGCCAAGCCAAAAAAATCTAATGTTGGAGGTGGAGAAATTATTGAAAATCCTATCCTTTCAAACTTTAAAGAAGGATTATCCATTTTAGAATATTTTATATCTACCCACGGTGCACGGAAAGGATTAGCAGATACGGCATTAAAAACAGCAGATGCAGGTTATTTAACTCGTCGTTTACATGACGTTTCACAGGATGTTATAGTCAATCAATTAGATTGTGGTACTTTGCGTGGTGTAGAAGTAGAACCCCTTAAGAAAAATGATGAAATTGTTGAATCATTAGGGGAACGTATCCTTGGGCGTGTTGCACTACATGATGTAGTTGATCCCTCCACGAATGAAGTGTTAGTGGGTGCAGGAGAACAAATTACAGCTGAAGTAGTAGCAACTATTGAAGAAACTCCCATTAGTTCTGTTGAAGTTCGATCACCGTTGACTTGTGAAGCCGCTAGAGGAATTTGTGCCAGATGTTATGGTAGAAACCTTGCTACAGGAAAAATGGTTCAAAAGGGAGAGGCCGTTGGAGTTATTGCCGCTCAATCTATTGGAGAACCAGGAACCCAGCTTACCCTTAGAACATTCCACGTGGGTGGTGTTGCTGGAAATATTTCTGAAGAAAATAGTATTATTGCCCGCTTTGATGGTATTGCAGAAATTGAAGACCTTAAGACGGTAAATGGATCTGACAGCGATGGCAATCCAGCTGAAATTGTTATTTCTAGAACATCAGAATTAAAGTTGTTAGATGCAAAGACTAAAAATGTATTGAATACTCAAAATATTCCTTACGGCGCTATTCTTGCCATCAAGAATAAAGCTAAGGTGAAGAAAGGCGATCGTGTTTGTAGTTGGGATCCTTTCAATGGGGTAATTGTTTCTGAATTCTCCGGTAAAATAGTATATGAAAATATAGAACAGGGATTGACTTATCAAGTAGAAATTGATGAACAAACAGGATTCCAAGAAAAAGTAATTTCTGAATCAAGGAATAAAAAACTTATTCCAACCCTTTCCATTGTAGATAAAAAGGGAACTACTTTACGTTCTTATAACCTTCCAGTAGGAGCACATTTGATTGTTAATGAAGGTGACAATATTCAGGAAGGCAAGATCTTAGTTAAAATTCCTCGAAAGTCTGCTAAGTCAGGAGATATTACGGGAGGTTTACCACGAGTAACAGAATTGTTTGAGGCTCGAAACCCATCCAATCCAGCAGTAGTTTCTGAAATTGATGGTGTTGTTTCCTTTGGAAAAATCAAACGTGGAAATCGTGAAATCATAGTCGAGTCTAAATTTGGTGATATTAAGCGTTATTTAGTGAAGCTTTCTAATCAGATTTTGGTTCAAGAAAATGACTTTGTAAAAGCAGGAATGCCACTTTCTGATGGATCAATCACTCCTGCAGATATTTTATCTATTAAGGGACCCTCTGCGGTTCAACAATATTTGGTTAACGAAATTCAAGAAGTTTATCGCCTTCAAGGAGTAAAAATAAATGACAAGCACTTTGAAGTTGTTGTTCGTCAAATGATGCGTAAAGTTCGAATAAATGATCCAGGCGATTCTGTTTTCTTGGAAAATCAATTGGTTTTCAAATACGATTTCATAAGAGAAAACGATGCACTTTATGGTATGAAAGTAGTTGAAGAAGTTGGCGATTCTGAAAATTTTAAAGCAGGTCAGATCATCAGCTCTAGAGCTTTACGTGATGAAAATTCAATCTTAAAGCGTGAAGACAAAACATTGGTGATAGCAAGAGATGCAGCTCCTGCCACAGCAACTCCAGAGCTACAAGGAATTACAAGAGCTTCTTTACAAACTAAGTCCTTTATTTCAGCAGCGTCCTTCCAAGAAACAACTAAAGTACTCAATGAAGCAGCAGTAAACGGCAAAGTTGATACACTAGAAGGTTTAAAAGAAAATGTTATTGTAGGACATAAGATTCCAGCAGGAACAGGATTGAGAGATTATAATAATGTTATTGTAGGTTCAAAAGAGGAGTATAACAGTCTTTTAATAAATAAAGAAGAAGAAGAGGAAATCAGTTTCTAATGAGTGAGCAAAAAGACCCTAATAAACAGCAACTCAATATTAGTATTGATGAGCAAACAGCTGAAGGATTTTATTCAAATTTGGCTATAATCAACCACTCTGCTTCTGAATTTATAGTTGATTATGTCACTGTGATGCCCGGAGCTCCTAAAGCCAGAGTTAAATCAAGGATTATATTAACTCCTGAACATGCCAAGCGTTTTCATAAAGCTTTAGGAGAAAACATCCAACGTTTTGAAAAAGCGCATGGCGAAGTTGAAACAAATGACCCACCGCCCATTCCACTAAATTTTGGTCCTGCTGGTGAAGCTTAAAAATAAAAACCCTCATTTTTGAGGGTTTTTTTCATCTACACTTTTTCATTTAATCTTCCAGAAGTGTATTAAATATTTTTTCCTTTTCTTTCATCCATTGCTCCATAGCATGAGATGACTGCATGAGTTCTTTCATTTTACGCATAGCTTCTTGATGAGCTTGATCTCCTTTTTGAATCATTTCTAGTGCATGTTTTCTGCTGAGAGCAGCCATATCGTTAAAATTCTCTGCTTGAATTTTAAAATGGCAGGCACCTCCTAGTTGTTTACAAGTCATTGTTTTCATAATTGTAAATATTGAAAAATTATAAAATGGATTTGCTTATCAAAAATTCTTAAAAAGTGAATAGATTTTGTCTTGTGCAGAACAATTAAAATCAATCTTAAAAAATCTATTTTTTAACTAGCTTGAGCATACAGTTAGAGTCAAAACTTGTGTTAAGATTTATTAATAGATTTTCACCTTCACTATTTCCTGTGCCTGATGCTATTGAAATTGTTTCTCCACTTGGTGATATGAACTCATCAGAAGCCAAAATAATGAAAGAACAATCATCTTTAACTCGTGCACTTATCGTTCCATTAAATGAAAAATTTTTTAAGAATATATCCATTTGATCACTTAGAATATCCCTGCCAATAAAAACTTCCCAAATTTCATTTCGGTTATCACATTCTAAAATAGCAGTATAATCTCCTTCATATTCAAACCCTATTTGATTTTTACGGTATTCTAAAGCAAAAGAAATCATTGGAGTGTTAGGTCTTAGTAATGTAAGTGGAATAGTTTTTATAATAATTTGGCTCTGACAAAAGCCTTTA
>NTKF01000002.1 GCA_002457295.1 Flavobacteriales bacterium MED-G22 | reverse complement strand
ATTCACAGTATGTTCTATGGCAAACCAACAGAACAAAACCCATGGCGATCAAATACGTTGGAGTGGACTGCTCCTATAGCGCATTTTCACGGCAATTGGGAAGGTGAAATTCCACATGTTCATAGATGGGCTTATGACTACTCTAAACCTGGCCAGGAAGAAGATTTCGTACCCCAACACATCCCCCTAAAAGAAGGCGAGGAAGAACTGCAGCATTAACTCTTACAATTCAATCAAATTGAACCTCCGAACTCAAAAGCTTGGAGGTTTTTTTAGGACATATTATTGCTTTCTAAAAGTTAGCTTTGAGATTCACGATAGAGGGGCTAACAGCAAACGATGCAATTAATTTGTTTGGAATGAAGTATCTTTGATTTAATGAATGAAAATTTAGATGCATCAGGCCAGCATTTGTCTTCAGAAGAGCATGATATTGATCGTGCGCTTCGCCCACTGAGTTTTGATGATTTTGCAGGGCAGGAAGCTCTTTTAGAAAATTTACAAGTTTTTGTTGCTGCAGCCAACAAAAGAAAAGAAGCTCTAGATCACACCCTGTTCCATGGCCCCCCCGGATTGGGAAAAACAACCCTTGCTCATATACTGGCCAATGAACTTGAAGTGGGTATCAAACTCACTTCTGGCCCTGTTTTAGATAAGCCAGGTGATCTTGCAGGACTGCTCACCAATTTAGATACTCGTGATATTTTATTTATTGACGAAATACATCGTTTGAGTCCAATAGTAGAAGAATATCTCTACTCTGCCATGGAGGACTATAAAATTGACATTATGATTGAAAGTGGGCCTAATGCTAGAACAGTCCAAATCAATTTGAATCCTTTTACGTTAGTGGGGGCTACCACTCGTTCTGGTTTACTTACGGCTCCCATGCGGGCTCGCTTTGGCATTAGCAATAGACTAGAATATTATAACACAGAATTACTCTCAAGCATAGTAGAGCGAAGTGCTCATATTTTAAATGTTCCAATTGCTGAAAATGCGGCTATAGAAATTGCAGGACGCAGTCGTGGAACCCCTAGGATAGCTAATGGTCTGTTGCGTCGAATTCGTGATTTTGCTCAAATAAAAGGCGACGGTAATATAGATTTAAAAATCACTCAATATGGCCTAAAAGCCCTTCAAGTAGACACCCATGGGTTGGATGATATGGACAACAAAATATTGACCACTCTAATTGATAAATTTAAAGGTGGTCCAGTGGGTATAACTACATTGGCAACAGCAGTTTCTGAAAATGGAGAAACAATTGAAGAGGTCTACGAACCCTTTTTGATTCAGCAGGGATTTCTGATTCGCACACCTAGGGGCAGAGAAGTTACTGAGTTGGCTTATAAACACTTGGGCCGCTTGAAAAACAATCAAGAAGGATTGTTTTAATGAATCAAACGACAAAGTATACAGAGATTATAAAAGACAAAGCCCAGGCTTTAGGGTTTCTGTCATGCGGGGTGTCTAAAGCTGACTTTTTAGAAGAAGAAGCTCCAAAATTAGAACAATGGCTCCGTCAAGAACAACATGGTAAAATGGGCTATATGGAACGTCATTTTGACAAGCGCCTTGATCCCCGCCTTTTAGTTCCAGGTGCTAAAAGTGTTGTCTCCCTTTTGTTGAATTATCACACCGATCAAAAACAGGAGGATCCAAAGGCACCTAAAATTTCTTCTTATGCCTACGGAAAGGATTATCATTTTGTGATTAAAAATAAACTCAAGCAACTAGTTCGTTTTATTCAAAATGAAATTGGAGAAGTTGAAGGGCGCGTTTTTGTCGATTCTGCCCCAGTGATGGACAAGGTGTGGGCAGCCAAAAGTGGTTTAGGATGGCAAGGAAAAAACACCAATTTAATTTCAAAAAAAGTAGGATCATTCTTTTTTATAGCCGAGTTGATTATAGATTTGGAGCTAGAATACGATACCCCAGTTACAGATCATTGTGGAAATTGTACTGCGTGCATTGATGCTTGTCCTACCGAAGCACTTACACCCTATGAAATAGATGCGAGTAAATGTATTTCCTATTTAACAATAGAACTAAAAGAAGCCATTCCTGAGGAGTTTAAAACAAAAATGGATCAATGGGCTTTTGGATGTGATGTCTGTCAAACTGTTTGTCCATGGAACCGTTTTGCCAAACCACACAATGAAGTAGAATTTCAAGCGCATCCAGACCTTTTGAAGCTTTCAGAAATTGAATGGGAGGAAATGACAGAAGAAGTTTTCGAAACTCTCTTTCATGACAGTGCAGTGCAACGCAAAGGATTTAAGGGATTACAAAGAACTATTCGATTTTTATCTCAATAGGATTGCCTTTTAGTTGTAAATACGATTTTTCTATTTAATAAATCGTTTCCTAGTTGAAGATTCCCTAACTATTAGTTTGGAAGGAATTATAGAGGTTTGAAAAATAATCTTTTCATTGTTTTGATGTTGTTTTATTTCCTTCAAAAAGAGTCTCATCACTTCCTCTCCAATCAACTGTCCAGACTGATCTATCGTAGAAATAGTGGGTGTAGTAAGAGAAGACAGTTGCCAGTTACTAAAACCTACAATGGCAATATCCTGTGGAATACGAATATTTTTTTTCTGATAAAAACGAATCGCACCAGCCGCAGTAAGATCTGAAATTGTGAAAAGTCCATCAAACTTTATTTTAGAATCATATAATTTTTTGGCATTGTTGTAGCCTTCTTTTTCACTAGCATTTTGGCAAATTTCTACCAGTTCTTTGCGATATTCGATGTCATGATCTTCCAAAGCCTTTCTATAGCCCAAATAACGATCCACGGCAATTTGTGGCAGGAGACCACCTCTAAAGTGAGCTATGGAGGTACAGCCTTGATCAATCAGATGTTTGGTTGCTTGATAGGCAGCTTCTCGATCATTGATTATCACATTAGAGCAACTTAAAAATTTAGAAATACGATCAAACACAATTAAAGTAGTTCCTCTATTGATGACTTCCTGTAAATGCGAAATATCTCTGGTATCGCGTGAAATAGATATGAAAATGCCATCCACATTTTGTTGCAATAATTCTTTGACAAGTTTTTTTTCTTTCTCGAAGGATTCCTCTGTACAGAGGGTAATCACCATATACCCACCCTTTTCAGCCATTAATATAATTCCCTCAACAATATTGCTAAAAAAATGATGGATTATAGTGGGGACAATAACTCCTATGATTTTTGTTTTTTGAGTACGCAAAAAAGACGCTTGAGCGTTAGGTTTGAAATTTATTTTTTCAGTATACTCAAGCACCCTTTTTTTAGTAGTCCAACTTACATCTGGATAATCTTTTAGTGCCTTCGATACTGTTGAAATAGATAGATCTAATTTTTTTGCTATATCCTTTAATGTAAGATTTTGCATTTGTTTTTTCGGACATTAAAAGTTAAACATTTTGATTTCGAAAAGCTTTTCGAAGCCAATTTAAGAATTTTATATGAAGGGTTAATGAAATGTTAATATTAATAAATAATATAGGGGGCTTTTTAAGCATAAAATTAAAAACAAACAAAACAACTAAAATGAAAGGTAAACTATTAAGTTTTAACTTAAGTCTACTTGCGCTCTTAGTCAGTGCAAGTGTTTATGCACAATCCATCTCAGGAGTTGTGACAAGCGAAGACGGACCGTTGCCAGGTGCAACAGTTCAGATTAAAGGAACCAACACAGGTACAAGCACTGATTTTGACGGAAATTTTACGATTGCCGCCAATGATGGTGACGTATTAGTATTCTCTTTCGTTGGTTTTACAACTCAAGAAATTACTGTTAGTGGTCAAGACCAAATAACAGTATCTCTTGCAGCCGACAACGAACTGGAAGAAGTAGTAGTCACTGGTTATGGTTCTCAAAACGAAAAGGAAATTACTTCCGCTGTGGTCCAAGTGACCGCAGAAGAGTTTAACAAAGGACCAATCAACCAGGCATCTCAACTATTGCAAGGTAAGGTCGCTGGTTTAAGTGTTTATAACAAGGGAGGCAATCCCAATTCACCCGCAACCATTCGTTTGAGAGGTCTATCAACAGTAGGAGCAAACGTTTCACCTCTTGTTGTTGTTGATGGTGTAGTTGGAGCTTCGCTTGACAACGTTGACCCTAATGATATTGAATCTATCAATGTATTGAAAGATGGTTCAGCCGCTGCGATTTATGGCTCTCGAGGATCTTCGGGTGTAATAATCGTGACAACAAAGGGTGGAAAAAGTGGTGAATTATCACTTACCTATAACGGTCAATTATCTAGCTCAAGCATTCTCAACCGAATTGACATTATGGATAGAGAAGAATTTATAGCTGCTGGAGGATCTGACCTTGGTGCTGATACTGACTGGACTGAAGCAGTTACAAGAAATGCAATTTCTCAAATCCACAATATTGCTGCCTCAGGAGGGTTCAATAATACTACCTTCAGAATATCTGCAAATATTCGTGAAAAGGAAGGAATTGTAATTAATACTGGTTTTGAACAATTTAACTCTAGAGCCAATATTTCTACAAGAGCGCTTAATGATAAATTGAAAGTTGATTTCAATGCCTCTTTTACTCAGAGACAATCAAGTTTTGGAAATCCTTTAGTACTTAAATATGCAACGTTGTTTAATCCAACGGCACCAATTTATACTGCTGGTTCTCCTTTCTTTCCTGGTGACTCAGGAGACGTGATTGGAGGGTATTTTGAAACCTTTGGATTATTTGACAGTTTTAACCCTGTATCAATTGCAGAACAACACGAGCAAACAGGAGAAAGAATGGAGCTTAACTATAATTTATCTTTAGGTTATGACCTAACAGATTATTTAGATATTCAATTTAGAGCAGCCCGTCAAACTTCTAAAAACAACAACAGAAACTACATCCCAGTTACAGCTCTACAAGGCGGTAATGCATTGAGTCCTACACGAAGGGGATTAGCAGAATTTGAAGACAACCGGTTTGAGTTTAGCTTATATGAAATATTTGCTACCTATAATCTTGACAGCGACGGATTCAATATGAATATTACTGGAGGGTATTCCTACCAAGAAGATAACTTCAGAAATAGAGGTTTTGGACTAGGAGATTTTCCAGATGATTCAATGGATTTTAGTTATAATATTGATGCATCTCAGGATTTAAACAACGCTGGTTTTATTACGGCAAACAGTTATAGAGGTCCTAACAATAAAATCATTGCCTTTTTCGGAAGAGCCAATGTTGTTATTGATGACGCTATTTATGTAAATGCATCGGTAAGAAGAGAAGGATCAACCAAACTAGGTGAAGGAAACAAATGGGGTACCTTCCCCGCCTTTGGAATAGGAGCAGACTTAAACAATTATCTTGGGACTGACTTTGATCAATTAAAAATAAGAGTTGGATATGGTGAAACAGGATCTCTACCTGGACCCACAGGTCTTTCTCAGATAGTTTATAACTTTGGATATGACTCTGGGGGTTCTGGAAACACCTCTCAAGCTCGTGCAGCTAATCCAGACTTGAAGTGGGAATCAAAAGCAGAAACCAACTTAGGAATTGATTTTAGCAGTGGTAAGTTTACAGGAGCTCTTGATCTTTATACAAGAGACATCTCTGACTTCATTCTTGAAACGAGAGTGGATGTGGCAACGTATGGATTTGATAGACGATTTGAAAACTCTGGTAAGATTAATACTCAAGGGCTGGAACTTAATTTAGGCTATGAAGTGTCTGATAGCTACCAAACAAATGTAAATCTTTCAACCTACAAAACTACTCTCGAAGAATATGTTCTTGAGAATGGTGATATAACAGCGAACTTAGGTTCACCAGGGCAAAATGCAACAAACATGGTATTGATTAGACCAGGAGAAGCTATTGGTCAGATTTGGGCACCTAGATTTGAGTCTGTCAATGCAGACGGTTCACCAAAATTTGCTGACATTAATAATGATGGAAATCTAACAACAAGTCAAGACAAATGGAATGATGAAGATGCAGACTTTGAAACTGCAGGTAATGGTATTCCTACCCTTGAACTTGGTTGGTCAAATAATGTATCGTTTGGAAACTGGAGTGTCAATGCGTTTTTCAGAGGTGCATTTGGACATAGTTTAGTAAATACTTTCCGTGCTTTCTACGAGCCTCGATTAGCGAGTCAGTCTTCTTACAATTTTGTGAACACATCATTAGCTGAGCCTACCTTAACAGTAGCTCAGTTTAGTTCATTATATGTTGAGAAAGCAGACTTCTTAAAGTTAGACAACCTCACAGTAGCGTATAATTTTGATATGAATGAAGGTTCTTTTATTCAAGCAGCACAACTTTCAGCCAATATTCAAAATGCATTTGTGATTACCAATTATACGGGTATTGATCCTGAGCCTGCTCTTGTCGATGGAGGAAATATTGTGGCATCAGGACCTGTATCTGGAGGTAATGTATTAGCACCTGGTATTGACAGACGTACAAATTATTTTACAGCTAGAACAATCACCCTTGGACTTAATATTAATTTTTAATTGAAAATGACATTGATTATGAAAAATTTTAAAAAATCAATTTATGGTTTACTATCAATTTTTGCGATAGTAGTTGCCTGTACTGATTTGGAAGAAGAATTGGTTAGCGATTTCACCGAAGGAGCCACGATTCCTGGTGTGACAATAGATATTGCCGCTACTGATGGAAGCTCACAAGCAGTACAAGATCAAATCGGAGCAGCTTTCGAAAAACTTCGTGGAGGAACTGCAGGTCACAACAACTACTGGTCTGTTCAAAGTGTTTCTTCAGATGAAATGCAAGTTGGACAAAAAGGAGGTGACTGGTATGACGGGGGTATCTGGTTAGACATGCACAAACATGAATATACAGCAGCCAGTGGTCCACTCACAAATACTTGGAACACAGCTTATAATTCAATTAGTGAGGTCAACCTTACACTTGCGAAAACAGGATTATCTGCAAATGAAATTGCACAACTTAAAGTGTTACGAGCCTTTTTCTATTGGAGATTGATGGATCTCTTTGGAAATGTTAAAGTAGTTTCTGCAGTTGGGCAAGACGCCCCTCAGTCTTCAAGAGTAGAAATGTTTAATTTCATTGAAAGTGAAATTTTATCTGCACTAGGAATTACTGCTGTTAGTGCTTCTACGGATTTAACAAATAGTGATTTAAATACGAGTTCTAAGAAATACAGAATCAACCAATATGCAGCAATGGGTCTTTTATCAAGAATCTATTTAAATGCAGAGGTATATACTGGAACAGCACGTTATCAAGAGGCAGCAGATGCTGCATCATGGGTAATAGACAATGGTCCCTATGAATTGACTACTAAATCCAATTCAGTAGTAAAAAACCTTGCCAAAGTAGCTAACCCTGGAGACAACACTAATCCGATGTTGATTAATGACGAATTGGTCGGTTATCCAGCAATGTTTGCACCTAACAATCAAGATAATGTTGAATTGATTTGGACAGTTCCTTTTGACGGGACAAATGGTTCTGGAATGAATTTCCATATGATGGGGTTACACCAACCATCGCAGTTCACGTTTAATTTCGATTCACAGCCATGGAATGGGTATCAAACCCTAACGGCTTTTTATAATGCTTATGAAAACGGAGATGTTAGAAAACAATCTAACTTCCTAGTTGGTCAGCAATATTCTTATGCAGGTTTACCATTAAATGACTGGGCTGCGGATGATTTTGATGCTTCAGGCCAAAAATCACTCGGTTTAGCATACACACCTGAAATTAACCAATTGGCACCCGATTCAGAACGCCAAAGTGGAGCTCGTATGTACAAATTTAGTCACGCTCAATTTGAACGTAATGAAAAAAGCAATGACTTCCCAATTATTCGTTTATCTGAAATGTATATGAATCGTGCTGAGGGTCTTGCTCGTGCTGCTGGCGATTGGTCATTGGCTATTCCTGACACAAATGTCATTCGTAAGCGTGCTGAGGTGAGTGAATACTCAAGCATTGATGCTGATGAATTTTTAGCAGAGCGTGGCAGAGAATTCTATCAAGAATCACTCCGAAGAATTGATTTAATTCGCTTTGGAAAATATGGTGAGGCATGGCAATTTAAAAGTGCCTCTCCAGATTATAAAACATTAATGCCTATTCCAACTGACGCTATTACTGCTAGTAATGGAACGTTGGAACAGAATCCAGGGTATTAATTAGTTTTTTTTATCAAGTATCTATTTAAGATGGGCCATCCTTTATAAGAATGGCCCATTTTTTTAATTTCGTAAGCATGAAAAAGATAGTTTTTATTCTCTCGTTATTATTTATTTTTTTTTCATGTCAAAAAACTTCAAAGCATTTATTTAAGCTTCGATACGATACCCAAATTGAATTTCTCAATCAACTAGAGTATACCCAAGATTTTAATCCCTACACGTATAGAAACTTTTATAATGGGGCGGGGGTGGCCCTAGGGGATATTAACAATGACGGTTTGTTAGATGTTTATTTCACAGGCAATCTTGTCGATAATAAATTATTTTTAAATAAAGGAAATTGGCAATTCCAAGATATTACTTCACAGGCGGGTGTGGCCTGTGCTGGGGTGTGGTCCACAGGAGCAACTTTTGCTGATATAAATGGTGACGGATTGCTTGATTTATATGTATGTAAATCTGGAAAACCTGGAGGGGATAACCGTCACAATGAATTATTTATTAATCAAGGTGATCTTACTTTTAAAGAAGAATCTAAGACCTATGGACTAGACGTTTTGGGTCTTTCCGTTCATGCTGCTTTTTTTGACGCAGATTTAGATGGAGATTTAGATTGTTATGTATTGAACAATTCACTTCGCTCTGTAGGGGGCTATGATTTAATCAAAGACCAACGGGACCTACCAGACCCTAATGGAGAAGGAAACAAGTTTTTTGAAAATCAAGCTGGCCGATTTGTAGATGTAAGTCAAGAAAAGGGGATTTATACAAGTGCGATTGGGTTTGGGTTAGGAATCACCTTAAGCGATTTTAATAACGACCGCTATCCTGATCTTTATATTTCAAATGATTTTTTTGAGAGAGATTATTTCTATCTAAACAAGGGCAATGGATTTCAAGAATCTTTAGAAAAATATTTTCATTCTACCGCCATGGGCGCCATGGGGGCTGATGCTGCAGATGTGAACAATGACCTGTTGGCCGATCTTTTTGTAACTGAAATGCTTCCAGCAACACTTCAAAGACAAAAAACAAAAGCCAAGTTTGATTCTTGGGATAAATATGCGTTGATGGTAAAAAACGGGTATGGAACTCAATTTCCAAGAAATGCTATGCAACGCAATATGGGAAAAGAAGGGTTTTTAGAATTGAGTAGACTATCAGGAGTAGCAGCTACCGAATGGAGTTGGGCGTCACTAATTTTTGACATGGATAATGATAGTTATAATGATATATTCGTGGCCAACGGAATTTATAAAGATCTTTTAGATCGAGACTATTTGTCCTACATGGCCAACGAAGCACAAGTCCAAAATATATTAAAGGACAAAGAAAATGCGATTAAAAACCTTATTGACATTATGCCTTCCAAGGCTGTGCCCAATTGTGCTTTTCAAAATAAAGGTGATTTTATTTTTGTGGAAAAAGCTGCCAGTTGGGGTCTAGGGACACCCAGTTTCAGCAACGGAAATGCCTATGGTGATTTAGATAATGACGGTGACTTAGACTTGGTAGTTAATAATGTAAACATGAATAGCTTTATATATGAAAATACCACCGATACATTAAATCAAAGAAGTTTTAGTGTAGGGCTAAAATCTAAAAGCAAAAATTCTTTTGCTGTAGGGGCAAAGGCCATTATTTATTATGGAGCAAATAAAAAGCAAATGCGAGAACAATTTCCATCAAGAGGATTTCAATCTTCCATTGCCAACCGATTACATTTTGGGGTAGGGAAAATAAGAACTATTGATAGTTTGGTGGTGTTATGGCCTAACGGGGCAATTAGCTGTTATGACCAATTAACTACAAATCAAACTCACTTGTTTTGGGAGCCTGAAAAAGGAAAAATTTTACCAAAACCAACAAGTTTAGAAACTAAACCTACGGATAAACTTGACTTTGTACATCAGGAAAATAATTGGATTGATTTTAATCGTGAACGTCTCATCCCTCAAATGTATCACAATGAAGGCCCTGCAATTGCAACGGCAGACCTAAATGCAGATGGAATCGATGATATTTTTGTGGGGGGGGCAAAAAACCAAACGGCCACTTTGTTATTGTCTGAGGGCAGTTCTTATCAAAAAATAACAAATCCTTTTCAAAATGACAAAGGTTCAGAAGATGTAGTGGCTGAGTTTTTTGATGGCGATGGTGACGGAGATTTGGATTTATTTGTCGGGAGTGGAGGGAGAGCCTTTTCAAGGTTTTCTGCCCTTTTGGATGATCGGTATTATGAAAATATTGGAGAGAAACATTTTTTAAAGAAGAGTTCATCTCTACCATTTGATTCTCATTTTTCAACTGGGGGGGTCACCATAGGTGATTTTAATAAAGATGGTTTTAAAGACATTATTATTGGAGAACGATTTGATTTGTCTGTTTATGGTAAAAAAGGAAACCTACATCTTTTGATCAATGATGGACTCGGAAACTTTATTTTAAACCAACAGCCTTCATTTGAAAAAGTTGGGTTAATTACTCATCTTTCTTCAGTTGATTTTAATAAAGATGGCTGGTTAGATTTGGTAGCTGTTGGAGAGTGGATGCCAATAAGTATTTGGATAAATGAATCTGGCACTTTTGTGAACCGCACAAAAGAATATGGTTTAGAGTCAACAACGGGATTATGGAATAGTCTCTTCGTTGAAGATTTCAATTTTGACGGGAGGCCAGATCTGATTGCTGGGAATATGGGGATTAATACCTTCTTTAGCCCAGGAACAAAATTATTTCTAAATGATTTTGATAAAAACGGTAGTTTTGAACCCATTATCACTTTTCAAAATGATGGAAAAGACTACCCCATAGCTGACAAGGATGAACTAATTGCTCAATTACCCTATTTAAAAAAGCGAGCTCTTAAATATGAAAATTATGCAGCGGCTTCAATGCCAGATCTATTTGCTGAAGCACAATTATCAGACAGTGAGGTTACAGAACTACAAACACTAGAAACCACACTTTTTGTGGGCAAGAATTCTGGGTTTGAAAAAATTGAATTACCTCTTGAAATACAATATGCACCAGTCTTCGCAATAGATCATCTAGCAGCAGAAAAAAGGGGAAAGGGAAGCCTCTTTTTTGGAGGCAATCAGTTTTTAGTAAAACCTCAATTTGGTCAATATGATGCCTCTCATGGTTGGCAACTAGACTATCAAAATGAATCCTCAAAATGGCAATGGGAACAGCCTGAAAGTTTAGCTGTCAAAGGTCAAATAAGACAATTGGAAGTTGTAAATTTGGAATCTCAAAAAAAACTGCTAATAGGTCTTAACAATAGTGCATTAAATCTAATAAAACTAGAGCCTTAAAGTTAATTTAGCATGAAACAATTTTGGGTTTTAATATCATTACTTCATTTCTCTCTGACAATTTTAGGTTGTAAATCAGAGTATGAAAAAATGGTAGATCGCGAGTTAAAGAAAAATGTAAAAGAAGATTCTCTTTTCTTTAATTATAGATTAGGGGAATCAAAAGATTCTTACCACGAAAAGAGTTGGGATTTAAATCACAATAAAATAGTTGTACAAGGAAGGTCGTATACTTTTATGAAGTATGTTTTTCAAGATCCTAAAACACCTGAAAAACAAAATGACTTTGCTATGGAATATACTGGTGGTTTTAATAAAGAAAGAAAACTCAATAATATGAAGGTTATATTTTCTCATGTGCTTTGGGTTCCTTGGAATGAAGACTACCATGCATCACAATTATTACCCAGGGTACTTGATTCAATACAAAGGTGGTATGGTGGAAATGAATTTGTTAAATATGAATTAAAAAATGATACTATTCCTTCAATCTATGTAAAAGTTGATGGCGACCGACGGTTTAGAGCTTATGTAGAAAATACACAAGATATCATAGTTAAAATTGATGATTTAGATGAATCCAATTAAGGCGAAGCAGTTTATATTTTTCTATAATATATTTATAGGAATGCTCTTTTTTTGGGGTTGTGGAACTCCAAAAGAAGAAACACAATTTAAACTTCATCCAAGTTCTAAAACAGGTATAACTTTCTCTAACGAGCTTAGCTATACAGATGATTTTAATGTTTATAAGTATCGTAACTTTTACAATGGGGGAGGAATCGCCGTGGGCGACGTGAATAATGATGGTTTGGTTGATCTTTATTTTACAGCCAATCAGAAGCCCAATGAACTCTACCTAAATAAAGGTGATTTTAAGTTTCAAAGGGTTACAAATGATGCCCATGTGGCAGGAACAAAAGCTTGGTCAACAGGTGTAACTATGGTTGATATTAATGCTGACGGATGGTTAGATATATATGTTTGCAATTCTGGAGATGTTGCTGGAGACAATAAACAAAATGAATTATTTATTAATAACCAAGACGGAACCTTTACAGAAGAAGCTTCAGTATACGGTTTGGACGATAAAGGCTTTTCAACTCATGCAGTATTTTTTGATTACGATAAAGATGGTGATTTAGATGTCTATTTACTCAATAACTCTTATCAGGCCATTGGTAGTTTTGATTTAAGGAGAAATGAGCGCCCTAAAAGAGATCGTCTAGGGGGTGATAAATTAATGCGCAATGAAAACGGTAAATTTATAGATGTTAGTGAGCAAGCAGGAATCTATGGAAGTGTTATTGGTTTTGGTCTTGGAGTTACTGTAGGAGATGTTAATAATGATGATTGGGAAGATATTTTTATTTCAAATGATTTTTTTGAGCGTGACTACCTTTATATCAATCAGCAAAACGGCAGTTTTAAAGAAGTATTGACCGAACAAATCAAATCGATTAGTGGAGCATCAATGGGGGCAGACATGGCCGATATTGATAATGATGGGGACAATGATATTTTTGTAACAGAAATGCTTCCTGTTGACTACCAGCGACTCAAATCTGTAACCACTTTTGAAGATTGGAACCGCTACCAATACAACGTTAAAAATGGCTACCATCACCAATTTACACGCAATATGCTGCATCGTAATAATGCCAATGGCACTTTTAGTGAAGTGGGGCGTTTTGCCGGAGTAGAAGCTACTGATTGGAGTTGGGGAGCTCTATTTTTTGACATGAACAATGACGGACTAAAAGACCTCTTTGTATCTAATGGTATTTATAAAGATCTTACAGATCAAGATTATCTGCAGTATATCTCTAATGAAGAGGTTGTCAACGCATTGATGGAGGAAAACAAAGTTAATTTTGAAAAATTGATTGATATTATCCCTTCGGAAAAAGTACCTAATCAAGCTTTCATAAATAAAGGAAACACTCAGTTTGAAGCAGCAAAAAATCTAGGACTAAACACCCCCAGTTTCTCTAATGGATCTGTGTATACAGATTTAGATAATGATGGAGATTTAGATCTTGTCGTTAACAACGTAAACATGGAAGCCTTTGTTTATGAGAATCAACAAAAAGAATCTCATAATCACCTCCAAATTCAATTAGAGGGTTCAGGAAAAAATACTTTTGCTTTAGGAACTAAAATAAAAGTAGTCACTTCTAAGGATACTCTTTATTTTGAGCAGCAACCTGCGAGAGGATTTCAATCAAGCGTTGACCCGCTCATTCATGTCGGTTTAGCGGAAGCCACACAAGTTGACTTAATAATTAAATGGCCTCTTGGCAAACAAACTCTTCTCAAAAACATTGCAGCCAACCAACGGTTCATTATAAATGAGCAGAGAGTAGTCAAAGTGAAAAAAGAAACTCCAACTAAAAACCCTAGTTTGTTTGTGCCTGTAGAGGATACTCCACTAATCTACACTCATGAAGAAGCAAATTTTGTCGATTTCCATAGAGAACGCCTAATGTATCATATGTGCAGCAATGAAGGACCAGAGGTAGCTCAAGGAGACATCAATGGCGACGGTAGAGAAGATATAATAATACCAGGACCAAAAAATCAACCCTCAAGAGTATATCTGAATTCAAAAGAAGGAATGCTTCCACTTTTACAAAAAGACATAAATAAAATTGCTCGAGCAGAGCATACAGAGAGCCTGCTTTTTGACGCAGATCAAGACGGAGATTTAGATCTCTATTTGGCTTCAGGAAGTATTGAAATGAGCCCCTATTCCGATTACCTCTATGATCGTTTATTTTTCAATGATGGAAAAGGAAACTTTTCAATGTCTCCTCAAAAGTTTCCTGCCTCTGAGGCACCCATTAGCACAGGTTGTGTTAGAGCAGCCGATATTGATAATGATGGCAATCTGGATCTTTTTGTTGGAGAACGAATTGTTACAGGACATTATGGGCAAGCGGGATCTGGTTATATATTAATGAATAACGGATTTGGAAATTTTGAAAATGAAACCATCAAAAGAGCTCCTTTCTTGCAATCGTTTGGAATGTTTACAGATGCTCATTTTTATGATTTGGATCAAGACGGTGATGAAGATTTGATGGTTACAGGAGAATTTATGGGAATTGAAATTTTCGAAAATAACAACGGTCAATTTTCTCCCCTAAAAAACCATGCGCTATCCTCCTTCAAGGGGTGGTGGAATACCTTACATTTGTTTGATGTTGACAATGACGGTGACCTAGATATTTTGGCTGGAAACCATGGTTTAAATTCTCGATTTAAAGCAACTCCCTCTCAACCGATTAAATTATATCTCAACGATTTTGATCGAAACGGATCTGTTGAAGGTATTTTAACCTTTACCAATAAGGAAAAACGTGATATGCCCTATGCCCTTAGACATACATTGATAGATCAAGTGAAAAGCCTCAAAAAGAAATTCCCTAATTATCAGACATTTAAAAATGCGGATTTCAATCAAATTTTCACACCCCAAGAGCAAGAAGGAATGGAAGTGCTCAAAGTCAATACACTTGCAACAACTCTGTTTATAAACCAAGGTAATTTCAATTTCTTGGCTAAACCTTTACCTCTTGAAGCACAACTCAGTCCAATCTATGCTATTGCTCATGGAGATTTTGATTCAGACGGAGATGCTGATATTG
Source organism: Flavobacteriales bacterium MED-G22 (assembly GCA_002457295.1). The sequence continues at coordinate 59,133 of NTKF01000002.1, read as the reverse complement.
TTATGGGTGGTAACTTATATCGTGTGAAACCTGAAGTCGGTATCTATGATGCTAGCCATGGCATTTATTTAGAGAATATTGATGGAGAGTTAATGATAACAAACAACACACAAGACTTTTTTGTCCGTGGAGAAGTGAGAGATATCAAAATAGTTGATAATTCCATTTATGTCTTTCGATCCAACGAAAGTGTGGCTATTTTAAAACCACAAGAATGATAGCTAGAAAAAGTATAATTCTTCTATGTATTGCCATTATTGGGTGTATCAATGCACCTGTTGAACCTCTGCAAAACACTACTTTCAAGATGGAAGTTTTATCCTCAAAAAAAACTGGGATAACTTTCGAAAATAAACTGACAGACACCTCTTCACTAAATATCATTGAATATCTCTATTACTACAATGGAGGTGGAGTGAGTGTAGGAGACATCAATAATGATGGCCTAGACGACATTTATTTTGCCGCCAATCAACTCCCCGATAAACTTTATCTCAACCTGGGGAATATGCAATTTAAAGACATATCAACTGCTGCTGGTTTGAATCAAAAACCCTCTTGGTCCACGGGAGTGAGCATGCAAGATGTTAACAACGATGGCTATATAGATATTTATGTATGCAAAGTAGGACAGTTTAATGAGTTACAATCTCATAATGAACTCTATTTAAACAACGGCGATTTGACTTTTACAGAAGCTGCTTCAGAAGTTAATTTAGATTTTTCAGGCTTTTCAACGCAGGCCGCCTTTTTAGACTATGACCAAGATGGAGATTTAGATCTTTATTTATTGAATCATAATATTCATTCAGTCAGAAGTTATGGAAATACAAAAGCACGGAAAATTCCAAATACACTTGCTGGCGATCGATTCTATGAAAATAAGATGAATGAGTCAGGCACTTTTGAAGAGGTCACTGAATCTTCAGGAATTTACAGCAGTGCATTGGGTTATGGCTTGGCTGTTGGGATTTCAGATTTTAATATGGACGGTTTGCCCGATATTTATGTAGGTAATGATTTTCATGAAAACGACTATCTCTACATCAATAATGGTAATAAAACATTCACCGAATCTATTGAGTTTTATACCAGCCATACTTCTAGGTTCACTATGGGAATTGATATAGCCGACATGAATAACGATGGATTCCTTGATTTTTTTACTACAGACATGCTTCCCTTTGCTGCAGAAATTCTTTTAAAATCGGGAGGGGAAGATACAGATCAGGTCATAAGGATTAAAGAGCGGTATGGGTTTAGACCTCAGTTTGCGAGAAATCATTTACAAATCAACAATGGCGATACAACTTTTTCTGATCTAGCACTTCAAACAAAAACCTTTGCTACAGACTGGAGTTGGGGTGTGCTTCTAGCTGATTTTGACAACGATGGGTGGAATGACATTTTTGTGCCTAATGGGATTGTAAAAAGGCCAAACGATTTAGATTATATCAACTACTTAAGTAACACAAATTATAGCCAGTTTGAGCAAACTAAAAAAGACAAAATCAGAAAAAAAATCATCAACGAAATGCCTACCCTTGAGATTCCAAATCTTTTAATTCATAACAAAGGAAAACTTGGTTTTGAAAGCATTGAAAAATCTGCCATTGGTACTCCTGGCTATACCACAGGGGCAGCCTACAGCGATCTAGATAATGATGGCGACTTGGACTTGATTCTAAACAATATAGACACACCTGCTCAAATTTTAGAAAATAAAAAAGAGGGAAATCAAAGTTTCACTTTTGTCTTAAAGCCAAATGAAAACTGTCCTAACGTGGTAGGAACAAAATTGTTTTTTTACACTAATGCGTATACCACAATAAAAGAACATCAAACCGTCAGAGGTTTTCAATCTGCATCAAGTTCTAAAATTCATTTTGCGCTTCCCCCTCAAGGTTTATTAGATTCATTAAAAGTTCTTTGGCCAAACGGAACTGAACAATGGCTAAAACAATTTGATGATCGGTTGATCGTCATAAATCCATCAGTTCAAAAACCCTCTCGTTTTCAAGAAAAAGTGGTAAACGAACAATTTGAACTTGATCTTTTTCCTTTCAAGCACATAGAAAATAATTACTATGACGAAGAAAAAGAACAACTAGTCCCAGAACGATTGTCTAGAGAAGGTCCTGCAGTTCTTTATGCTGATTTTAATCAAGATGAGATAAAAGATTTTTTTATTGGAGGTGCAAGCCAACAACCCGCCCAAATTTTATTAGGAACAAAGCAAGGAACATTTAAAAATCAATTTATTCCAGATTTTGATCGCGATAGAGGCTTTGAAGATGTTACGGTGGCTAGTATTGATATTGACAAAGATGGAGATCTAGACTTATATGTTGGAAGTGGTGGAAATGAAGTAATATCTCCCAACCCAGCTTATGAAGATCGTATCTATGTCAACGATGGAAAAGGAATTTTTAAAAGAGCGCCTATTTCATTGCCACAAACCAACACAGGCTGTGTGGCTATTGCTGATTTTGATAACGATCAAAACCCAGACTATTTTATAGGCAGCAGAAGTATTACGGGCGCTTATGGATTAACACCAAAAAGTTTTATTGTTCAAAATGAAGCGGGTAGGGCCATGAAAATGTTAGACCGAAAGCAATGGGGAATGATAACAGATGCCCAATGGATAGATCTAAACCAAGATGATTATTTAGATTTAATTTTAGTGGGAGACTGGATGCCCATAACCATTTTAATCAATCAAGAAGGTAAAGCCTTCGAAAATCAGACAGCAGCATACGGTTTGGCAGCTACACAGGGGCTATGGAATACCGTTCTCGTGGAAGACTTCAATAAGGACGGGTTTTTAGATATTGTTGCGGGTAATGCAGGATCAAATTTAAAGTGGGATGCAAGTCTTGAAAAGCCTATAGTTCTATATTTGGATGATTTTGACAACAATAAGCAAGCAGACCCAATTATTTTTTATGAATATGGAAAAACAACCATACCCTTTGCTTCAAAAGATAAGCTGTCATCTCAACTACCAGGCATCAAAAAAAGATTTACTTCTTACAATGATTTTGCTAAGGTAAATAGCATCGAAACGTTAGTAGATAGAAAACCATCCAATATTCTTCAAACAAAACGCTTGGTGGAATTGCGTTCTATGATTTTTCTAAACCAAGGAGGAACATCATTTGAAGCCAAACCCCTCCCAAATGAGGCACAGAAGAGTAGTATTGAAGATTTTAGTTTTAATGCTACAACAGGTACACTTGCCTTTGTAGGAAACAATAATAACAATGTAGCTGAACTAGGTCCTTCTTTAGCCAATGCAGGAGGTTTGTTTAACTTTTATGATTCAACCATTCAAAATTTTGCAAGTTACCAACGGTTTCCCTTACCTTTGGGTACCATTGCAAAAAAAATTGTACAATTAGATAATGACGATTTTGTTGTTATAACCAATAATGACAATTCCTATTTATTAAAGAAAAAAGAATAAAACTCCAGCGCTTATGAAAAAGCAAATCTTACAGGGCCTTTTCTTAGTAGCATTTGTCGTAGGATGCAGGCCTCCTTTTGAACCAAAGCAATTAGAAAATCCTGAGCTTTTTCAAAAAGCAATACAAAACCTCTCAGATATTGTAGTCTACGATATTTTTTCACCTCCAGTAGCTTCAAGGGTCTATCTCTATCCCACCATTGCTGCCTATGAGATTTTAGCCCAATCAATGCCAGAAAAATACAACTCATTAAGTGGGCAAATAGCACATTTACCTCCAATTCCAAAGACAGAAGATGAAAATATAAGTCCCCATATGGCAGCACTTTATGCCTTCAATGCAGTTGGGAAAGAACTTATTTTTTCGGAAGATAAAATTGCTCAATTCCAAGAATCATTTGAAATGGAATTAAAGGAAATGGGAGTTCCTAGAGCATTAAAGGCAAATTCTAAAAAGTTTGGAATAAAAGTAGCAGAACACATTATGATGTGGGCAAGTAAAGACCTCTACAACCAAACTAGAACCTTTCCTAAATACACTATTTTAGATCCTCCTGAATATTGGAAACCCACTCCTCCAGACTATATGGATGGAATTGAACCTCATTGGAAAGAAATTAGAACGATGGTTTTAGATTCGGCCAACCAGTTTCCAGCCAAACCACCCCTAAAATTTGACCTCAAAGAGGGCAGCCCTTTTCAAAAACAATTATTTGAAGTATATGAAATAGGTAAAGGCCTCAACGATGAGCAATTAGAAATTGCAAAATTTTGGGATTGCAACCCCTATGTCACCCATCACCGAGGGCACGCCATGTTTGCTACCAAAAAAATTACCCCCGGTGGCCATTGGATTGGCATCACTGGTATTGCGGCACGAACAGCAAATAGTAGTTTTGATGAAACCGTAAATGCTTTTGCCAATGTGACCATCGCCCTTTTTGATGCTTTCATTAGTTGTTGGGATGAAAAATGGAAAACATTGGTAGTACGTCCTGAAACATTGATAAATGCTTATTATGATGAGGAATGGCTTCCGTTATTACAAACACCACCATTTCCAGAATATACCAGTGGTCATTCAGTAATTTCTAGAGCTGCCGCATTAGCATTGACAGATGTTTATGGACCAAATTTTTCTTTTGTTGATACAACAGAGTCAGCCTATGGTTTACCAGACAGAAGCTATAATACCTTTATTCAAGCTTCAGAAGAAGCCGCCATTTCTAGACTTTATGGAGGAATACATTATATGATGGCTATTGAAGAAGGCGTTCGCCAGGGACAACGCGTAGGGGATTATATTGTTGAAAATATTCAAACATTGAAAAAAAATAGTTCGACAACTGTTGCCGTCCAATAGCCCTGAATGAATAAAAAGCATCTTTCTTTCTGGCAAATTCTAACTATGAACTTTGGATTCTTTGGTGTTCAATTCAGTTTTGGATTGCAGCAAAGTAATATGAGTGCCATATACAAATATCTTGGGGCTGAAGAATCTGAGTTGCCAATGTTGTGGTTAGCAGGTCCAGTTACAGGTCTAATAGTGCAACCCATTATTGGTGCTATTAGTGATGGAACTTGGTCTGTAAGATTTGGAAGAAGAAAGCCCTTTTTTCTTATTGGAGCTGTCATAGCAAGTATCGCTTTGGTATCAATGCCCTATTCTAGTACCATATGGATGGCCGCCAGTCTTCTCTGGATTTTAGATGCTGCAAACAATATTGCTTTAGAACCCTATCGAGCTTTTATATCAGATAAATTAGATAAAAAACAACACTCCATTGGCTTTCTCATGCAAAGTTTCTTCACTGGACTAGGAACCACTATGGCAAACTTTACACCCGCTCTATTAGTTTCTTTTGGCATTTTAGCTTTAAGTGACAAAATGGAAAATGGCATTCCTGTTTCAACCTATTGGGCATTTGGTATTGGTGCCTTTGCCTCAATTGCGACTATCTTAGTGACTGTTTTTACTACTTCAGAATATCCACCAACCCAAGAAGAATTAGAGAGAATTAAAGAAGCAAAAAAATTGGGGAACCCTGTTATTAGAACACTAAAAGACATTGGAATAGCCATAAAGGAAATGCCACTCACCATGAAACAACTCATTCCTGTTATGTTTTTTCCTTGGTATGCCATGTTCTGTTATTGGCAATATCTCACATCCGCATTGTCTCTTTCTCTCTATAATACGCTAGATCAATCAACAACTTATTTTAATCAAGCCCAATTGCTCACTGGCAATTTGAATGGCACCTATAATATCATCTGTTTTTTAATTGCTTTCGCCATGATACCCATTGCACGAAAATTTGGTGCCAAACAACTTCACTTCATAAGTTTAGCAATAGGTGGATCTGCACTTCTTGCTATGCCATTTTTGGATGACACAACTATACTTTTTACTATTCCAAATCCTTTTGGATCAGGCATTGCAGTGTCTCAAATATATTTGTTTTCTTTTGGACTGGGTATCACATGGGCTAGCATGATGGCGATGCCCTATCAAATGCTGGCAGCCTCTATTCCATCAGAAAAAACAGGGGTCTATATGGGCATATTTAATATGTTCATCGTCATACCAATGATCATCCAAATTGTCAGTATGCAGTATTTTGTTTATGGCGTTCTGGGTGAAAACCCTATCAACGTAATTCGTCTAGCAGGGCTATTTCTAATTCTTGGAGGATTATTTTCTTTACGAGTTAAAATATAATCCCAGTTTTCAGTTTTTTGAAAAATTGAAGTCGTTTCAATTTAATACCTTTGTTTTAAACCCAAAGAATGAAAAAAGACCAACATAGAAGGTCCGCATTGGTATATCATGCCAAACCCAAACCTGGTAAAACAGAAGTCATTCCTACCAAAAACTATCGTACTCAAAGAGATTTATCTTTGGCTTATTCTCCTGGCGTTGCACATCCTTGTTTAGAAATAGAAAAAGAAAAAGCTTCGGTTTATAAATATACCAATAAAGGAAATTTAGTTGCTGTTATTTCAAACGGGACGGCTGTTTTAGGCTTAGGAGATATTGGTCCAAATGCCTCAAAACCAGTGATGGAGGGAAAAGCTCTATTGTTTAAAATTTTTGCTGGAATAGATGTTTTTGATATAGAAGTTGATGCCAAAGACCCCGAACAATTTATTCAGGCCATCAAAGCCATTTCTCCAACTTTTGGCGGCATTAATCTAGAAGATATAAAGGCTCCAGAAGCCTTTGAAATTGAAAGAAGATTAAAAGAGGAGTTGGACATTCCAGTAATGCATGATGACCAACATGGAACAGCCATCATTTCTTGCGCCGCGCTTTTAAATGCCGCTGAATTGAGTCAAAAGAAAATGGAAGAGCTTAAAGTTGTTGTCTCTGGAGCTGGAGCTGCTGCAATTTCATGTTCAAAATTATATATGGCCTTTGGTGTACTCAAAAAACACATCCTAATGGTAGATTCTAAGGGAGTTATTCGTGCAGATAGAGAACACCTCACCCCTGAAAAAGCGTTTTTTGCTACTCAAGAAAAAATAGATACTCTAGGTGATGCGGTGAAGGGAGCAGATGTCTTTATTGGTCTTTCAAAACCGAAGCTTTTAACGGTAGAGATGCTAAACTCTATGGCAAAAAATCCTATTGTTTTTGCCATGGCAAATCCAGATCCAGAAATTGATTATCAGTTGGCTTGTGAGACGAGAAAAGATGTCATCATGGCCACGGGTCGATCAGACTACCCAAATCAGGTAAACAATGTTTTAGGGTTTCCTTTTATTTTTAGAGGGGCATTAGATGTACGTGCCACTAAGATCAATGAAGCAATGAAAATGGCTGCTGTTAAAGCACTAGCCGCATTAGCTAAGGAGCCTGTTCCTGAGCAAGTCAATGTTGCCTATGATGAAACGCGCCTACGTTTTGGCAAAGCCTACATAATTCCAAAGCCTTTTGATCCTCGTTTGATAACTAAAATACCTCCAGCAGTTGCAAAAGCAGCAATGGAATCAGGAGTTGCAACCCAGCCCATAGAGAATTGGAAAAACTATGAAGAGTCCCTTGAAGCACTTTTAGGCAGTGACCAGAAATTGATCCGACTAATGCAGGATAGAGCAAAAGCAAAACCTAAAAAAATTGTCTATGCTGAAGCAGATTGTTTGGACGTTTTGAAAGCAGCTCAAATTGTTCAAGAAGAAAAAATGGGAACTCCCGTACTGCTCGGAAATAAAGCCATGATAGAAACTTTAAAAAACAAGTTAGATTATGGGGCAAAGGTTGAAATTATTGACCCAAAAGATGACTCTTATCAACCCTTACGTGAAAAGTATGCGAAATTATTTTGGAAAGCACAGCAGCGAAAGGGGTATACTCTTTATGATGCGGAAAGACTGATGAGTGAAAGAAATTATTTTGCAGCAATGATGGTCCAAAACGGTGATGCAGATGCTATGATTTCGGGTTATTCAAGAAATTACCCAACGGTAGTAAAACCCATTTTAGAGATTATTCCAAGAGCCAAAGGAGTAAGACGAGTAGCAGCCACCAATTTAATGCTGACAAAAAGGGGCCCTATCTTTCTGTCAGACACCACTATTAATGTAGAACCAAACGCTAAAGAATTAGCTACCATTGCAAAAATGACAGCTAAAACGGTGGCTATGTTTGGTATTAAACCAGTGTTAGGTATGCTCTCTTTTTCCAATTTTGGATCTACCCGCTTCCCTCAAGCTAAAAAAGTATCGCAGGCAGTCAAATTACTTCACAGAACAAACCCTGAACTCATTGTAGACGGACCTATACAATCCGATTTTGCTTTTAACAAGAAATTGTTAGAGGAACGTTTTCCTTTTTCAGGCTTGTCCAATAAGAACGTAAATACACTCATTTTTCCAAATCTTGATGCTGCAAATATCACCTACAAGTTAATGAAAGAACTAAATGAAAATCTGTCTATTGGTCCAATTCTAATGGGCTTGAGCGAGCCTATACATATATTACAACTAGGAGCCTCAGTAGAAGAAATTGTGAATATGTCTGCGGTTGCTGTAATTGATGCTCAGACAAAACAACAAAATGTAAAGGGATGATTACTCAACTCATTGGCCGTCTGGTCGAAAAAACTCCAACAACTCTTGTGATTGATTGCAATGGCATAGGTTATGAAGTACATATTTCATTGCACACCTTTTCGCAAATTAAAGATGAAGAAAAAATAAAACTTTACACACACCTTCAAATTAGAGAAGATGCACACACATTATTTGGATTTCACAGCCTTTTGGAAAGGAGTATTTTTCGTTTATTGCTCAGTGTTTCTGGCATTGGCGCAGCTACTGCAAGAACCATGTTATCTTCACTCGCCCCACAAGAAATTCATGCGGCTATAGTGAATGAAGATTTAGCTACAATTAAAGGCATAAAAGGGATTGGACTAAAAACAGCACAAAGGGTTCTCATTGAGCTTAAAGACAAGATGCTCCAGCTCTATGAAAGTGAACAAATACCACTACTAAAAAACAATACAATCAAAGAAGAAGCGTTATCAGCATTAGAGGTATTGGGTTACCCCAGACGTCAAGCTGAAAAAGTTATTGATAACGCGATTCAAAGTGATCCAAACAGCTCAATTGAAGAGCTTATAAAGGTTGCTTTGAATAAATTATAAATTTTGATTGGAAAAATTCAATTACTAAATAAACATTGTTCCTTTAGCTTCCGAAAACTTCTTATTCTGTGTTTTATCTTATGTAATGGATTGCTATGGGCACAGGACAATGTTCAATCCGGAGCCGATTTGGGGAAGATCAAAATTCCATTGCCTCAATCTATCGTAAGCAAGTATACCTATGACCCCACAACAGAGCGGTATATTTTTTCTGAAGAAATTGAAGGTTATCCTGTAGGGACTCCCCTCGTTTTGACTTTAGAAGAGTTTGAAGCACTAGTGCTCAAAGAACAAATGGAAAGTTATTTTCAAGAAAAGATCGCAGCATTAAGTGGTAAAAGCTCTAATCTTGAAGAAAGTCAGAAAAATTTACTCCCAGAAGTATATGTTAACAATAAGTTTTTTCAAACTATTTTTGGTAGCAATAGCATAGACGTTGTGCCCCAAGGTTCTATTGGAATTGATCTAGGAGTTCGTTATCAAAAAACAGACAATCCCATTAGTTCTCCTCGTGACAGAAGAAATTTCGGTTTTGATTTTGACCAGCAAATCAGCTTAAGTTTGCTGGGAAATATTGGAGAGCGTTTACAAATCATTGCGAATTATGATACAGAATCTACCTTTGATTTTCAAAATCTTATAAAAATTAGATTCAACCCTCCCACCTTGGCCGATGCTACAGAAATATTACCAGATAATTATGGCCGACAAATTGGAGCATTTCAAAACCGATTTGAACAAGCGCAAGGAACAATTAATGAAGTGCGAGAAGGAGTCAATGAGGCAAAAGTCGCCATCGAACAAACAAAACAAAAAATAGAGTCTCTAAAAAATAAAGTTAATAATTTACCCAACAGCACAGCACAGGTTTCTAATCGGGTTTCTAATTTTCTCAATGGAAAAGTGACTGAGGATGGGATTTTACAAAATATCGATATTGGTAACGTAAGTATGCCTATAAATAGTAATTTAATTCAAGGTGCTCAAAGTTTATTTGGTGTGCGCACTGATTTAAAATTTGGGAGAACCACCATCTCCAGTGTATTTTCTGAACAACGGTCTCAATCACAAAACATAACTACTCAAGGAGGAGGAACTCTACAAGAGTTTGATTTATTTGCACTAGATTATGAAGAAGACCGGCATTATTTTTTGGCTCAATATTTTCGAGACAATTATGATGCTTTTTTAAAAACCTACCCTTATATCAATTCTCCTATTCAAATCACTAGAATTGAAGTTTGGGTCACCAATAGAGGAGCCCGCACTCAAAATGTTAGAAACATAGTAGCCTTGCAAGACCTCGCTGAAGCAAATCCAGAGAAAACAAGACTTGATAAAATTTCCACTCCTTTTTTTACTGAATCGAATAGAAATGCTCCTCCTGACAATGGAGTAAATCGGTTAGATCCAGAAACGATAGGTTTTGGAGGACTCATCACCGAGTCTATTAGAGATATTGCAACAGTAAAAAATAGTTTTGGTTCTGCGAGTGCAAAAGTGCGCGAGGGGTATGATTATGCCGTGCTTGAAAGTGCGCGTAAATTAAGTCCACAAGAATATTCTTATCACCCACAATTGGGCTATATCTCTTTGAATCAACGGTTGAGTAATGACGAGATTCTAGGAGTTGCTTTTCAATACACCTATTTGGGAAAAGTATTTCAGGTGGGAGAGTTTGCCAATGGGGGAGTGCCTGGAACTGAAATAACCTCCAATCAAAACAATCCACAACAAGCGCCTGTAGTTCAAACCAACAATTTGGTTGTAAAAATGTTAAAAAGTAGCGTTACTGATGTTCGGCAACCTGTTTGGGATCTGATGATGAAAAATATTTACAACACAGGAGCCTTTCAACTTTCAGAAGAAGATTTTAAACTTTCAATTCTCTACACAGATCCTTCTCCAATAAACTACATGACAGCGGTTAATAATAAAATTTGGCCAAAAGAGTTGGAACAGCAAGTATTGTTGAACACCTTTCAATTGGACAGGCTAAATGTCTATCAAGACCTAACGGCCAAAGGAGATGGCTTTTTTGATTATGTGCCTGGGATTACTATTGACCCGAAGTTTGGGCGAATTATTTTTCCTCAGGTCGAACCTTTTGGAGAGTTTCTTTTCGATTTGTTAGACGATCCTAACACATCAAAAGAGAATTATGACCAGGTTAATTCTTTTAACTCCAATCAAAAGAAATACGTTTTTAGAGAAATGTATGCCCTGACAAAGGCAGCAGCCCTTGAAGCCATTGAAAAGAACAAATTTCAGCTAAAAGGCCGCTACAAGTCTGAAGGAGGTGATGGAATTCCTATAGGTGCTTTCAATGTGCCCAGAGGGTCTGTTCGAGTGACTGCTGGAGGTAGACTGCTTCAAGAAGGACTTGACTATACTGTAAATTATGAAATTGGACGTGTTAAAATTCTCGATGAGGGCTTAAAAGCATCCAACATTCCTATTGATATCTCAGTAGAAAATAATTCTTTTTTCAATCAACAAAATAAAAGATTTTCGGGTATTAATATTATTCATCAACTCAATGAACGAGCTTATTTTGGAGCTACACTAGTCAATTTGAGCGAAAACCCTTTAACTCAAAAAGCTAATTATGGTACTGAGCCAGTGAACAACACTATGATGGGTTTTAATACAAATTTCTCAACAGAAATTCCATTTTTAACCCGAATGGCAAACAAAATCACAACGGTTAAATCAAGCACCCCTTCGCAACTTTCCTTCAGAGGGGAGGTAGCAGCCTTGAGAGCTAGAAACCCAAGAAACACCCAACTCCAAGGGGAAACCAATGTCTATATTGATGATTTTGAAGGAGCACAAACCAACATTGATATCAAAGGATTTAATGCTTGGAATTTATCCAGCGTCCCCATCAATGGTGTTTTGGGAGCTGAAGAAAAAGGGTTAGCTCGGGGCTATGGGCGATCCAAATTAGCTTGGTATTCTATTGACCGAATATTTTATAGTAGAACCCCACCGACTGGTATTAATAATAACGATATTTCTGATAATACCACGAGGCGGATTTTTATTAAGGAAATTTTTCCTGAACAAGATTTAGTACAGGGAAACACAACAGTACAAAACACCTTAGATTTAGCCTATTATCCAGATGAGAAAGGCCCTTATAATAATTCACCAATTGAATCATTTGAAGAAAAATCCAAAGAACATTGGGCTGGAATTACACGTTCAATTAATGCTACCAATTTTGAACAAGCTAATGTAGAGTTTATTGAATTTTGGTTGCTAGACACGTTTTCTGATCTTGAAGCTGATGAAGATGAATTAGGCGACCTTGTTTTTCACTTAGGAAATATTTCTGAGGACATTCTAGATGATGGACGAAAACAATTTGAAAACGGACTGCCTGGAGCCACAGAAAATACCGCTACTTATGAGACAGAGTGGGGCAAAGTGCCTGCCACTCAATCATTGGTATATGCATTCAATACTGAAGCTGAAGATAGAGAAAGACAAGATGTTGGTTTAGATGGACTTTCTGATAGTGAGGAATTCAATATTTACAACAATGGACCCACCAATGACCCCGCCGGAGACAATTATGAATATTATATTAAAGCTTCAGGAAATATTTTAGAACGGTATAAAAATTATAATGGCACAGATGGCAATACTCCAATTAGTTTTTCCGATACCGATCGAGGAAATACCACAGAACCCGATACGGAAGATATCAATCGAGATCAAAGTATGAATACGATAGATAGCTATTTTGAATATAGGATACCTATTCGAAAATCTATGGCAGTTGGAAATCACCCTTTTGTGACCGATGTACGAGATAATGTAAAAGTTCTAGTGCCAAACGGAGATGAAATTAACACACGTTGGTTACAATTTAAAATTCCAATCCAAAAAGGGTATTATGAAGAAACTATTTATGAACCCTATTTTAAATCTGTCAATGCCATAGAAGACCTCCGATCGATTCGATTTATGCGCATGTTGTTACATAAATTTGATCAGCCAGTAGTTTTTCGTTTTGGCACATTAGATTTAGTTCGTGGAGATTGGCGCCAATATACCAAACAGCTAAATGAAGAGGTGCTTGGCAATCAAAATACTACAGTAGACATAAGCACTGTGAACATATTAGAAAATGAAAACAGAATACCTGTCAATTATGTTTTACCCCCAGATATTCAACGAGAACAAATCAATAATAACAACACCATCGTTCGTCAAAACGAACAATCTCTTGCCTTTCGGATATGTGACTTGCAACCTATGGATGCAAGGGGTATTTTTAAAAACGTGAATTTGGATATGCGTCAATACAAAAAGATTAGAATGTTTATTCATGCTGAATCCATTCCAGGAAACCCACCCTTGCCTGACGCCGAAGGAGATTCTGAATACGACAATCGATTGGTTGCATTTTTACGTTTAGGAACCGACAATAAAGACAACTATTATCAAATTGAAATTCCATTAAAACCAACTCCTTATACTGAAAATACTTCAAACCGATTAAGTGCAGATGAAGTTTGGATTCCTGACCAAAATGAACTTGTAGTTGCCACTTCACTTTTATCTAAATTAAAGAGTAAAGCCCTTATTGGCAACGCACAAGGTAAAGCCCTTTATTTTGATGAAGCGCTTAATCCAATTTCGGAATTTACTCCAATAAGCAGTTTGCCTGGAGAAAAAAAATACAAATTATCAATTAGAGGAAACCCAACTCTTGGTGCAATTAGAACACTCATGATAGGTGTAAAAAACCCATCAGAGGAACTTGGGAATACCCTTTGTGGAGAGGTTTGGTTTAATGAACTTCGCCTTTCTGGAATTGAAGATGAAGGCGGTTGGGCAGCAGTGGGTGGTCTCGATGCAAATATTGCAGATTTCGCAAATATATCTGCCACTGGACGCTATGCTACCATTGGTTTTGGAAATGTAGATCAAACTCCAAACCAACGTGCTCGTGAAGACCTCTTGCAATATGACCTTGTCACAAATATGAATTTGGGTCAATTGGTTCCAGAAAATTGGGGGCTCGAAATTCCATTAAACTTTGCCGCAGGAGAAACCATCATTTCACCAGAATATGATCCTTTTTATCAAGACATTAAACTCAAAGATAGATTGGCTTCTGCAGATCGTAAATCGTTGAAAGACACTATTAAAAGACAAGCTCAAGACTATACCAGACGTAAGAGTATTAGTATGATAGGAGTAAGGAAAAGAAGAACTGGTTCAGGGGAATCTAAAATATATAGCCCAGAAAATTTTAATTTTTCTTATGCTTACAATGCACTTGAACATCGTGATTTTGAGTTAGAAAATTTGCAGGAGGAAGAACTTGTGTTAGGGGCAAATTACACTTATGCCTTTAAACAGAAGAACATTAGCCCTTTTCAAAAAACAAAAGCCTTTCAGCAAAAAAAATATTGGGAATGGTTGAAGGCACTAAACTTTAGTCTACTACCAAACGCACTAAATTTCAATGCCAACTTGAACAGAGCACTTTACAGCCAAAAATTTAGACAGGTTTATTTTGAAGGTGTAGATGCGTCTTTGCAGAGAGAATTACCCAATCTTCAACAACACAATTTTCTATTTGATTATAACTACACTTGGACCCACAATCTGACTCGTTCTCTACGGCTCACTTTTGATGCTAACACAAGTAATATAGTTAGAGATCGTGAGGCTTTAGACCAACAAGATGAAACAGAATCTAGAGTGTATAACCTTTGGTCTGGACTGACTAATTTTGGAGAACTTAACAGGCATTTTCATACTCTAAGTTTAAACTATAGATTGCCTTTCCAATATATTCCTTTCTTAAGATTTATTGATGCGACTTATAATTATAAGGCAGATTATAGTTGGCAAAGAGGATCAGAGGCCTTAGAACAAGTTGAAGGACCCAACGGAGAAATTTTAGGACGTGTAAATACGTTACAAAACGGTAACACAAAAACGATAACAGGGAACCTTTCTTTCCAAAAATTATATACTGTCTTTGGCATAAAGTCACCCAATCAAAGAACCCCAGCTAGGGGGAATTTGAGTAGGACATTAGATTCTGTTTCCAAAAAAAGGAGTAATACGCTTAGGAAAGCAGTGACCCCTTTGTTGTCGGTATTAAATAAAATCAAAAGAGTTCAATTCAACTATTCTGAAAACAATGGAACTTTATTGCCTGGATATCTTCCAGCGGTAGGTTTTGCAGGCGGTTTACAACCCACTCTTGGGTTCACCTTAGGGAGTCAAGCAGACTTGCGCTACACTTTAGCTCAAAGAGGGTGGCTAACAAGTTTTCCTAACTTTAATGAAACTCTACAACAAATTCACTCCAGTAAATTCAATCTTTCAGGACAACTTGTACCCCTTGAGGGTTTGCTGATTGACTTCTACGTAGAACGAAATTTTTCTGAAAATAGTAATGAAAACTTCTTGGTTAGGAACAATGAATATTTACCCCTCAACACAAATGTTTTTGGCAATTTAGGGGTTTCAACCGTAATGATTAAAACTAGTTTTAGTCAAAGTAGTGGACAATTTAATCCAACATTTGAAACCTTTAGAGAGAATAGACTTATTGTTGCTGATCGCTTGGCTTCACAAAATCAGCCTATTACTGAAAGAGATGAAACGGATTTTCCGAAGGGGTATGGAAAATCACAACAAGATGTTGTGCTACACTCTTTCTTAGCGGCCTATTTGGGTGCCGATCCAAATAAAGTGGCATTAGAACCAATCAAAAGAATTGGACTACCCAATTGGAATTTAAAATATTCTGGTTTAAATAAAATACCTTCTTTATCTAAAATATTTTCAAGATTCTCACTCAATCATGGCTATAGAGCAAGTTATACCATCAATAACTTTCAAACCAATTTTGACTATGATGCCGATTTTCCTTTGAATACCGATGTGGCAGGGAATATTATACCGGAGCGGCTTTTTTCAAATGTAACTCTGGTGGAACAATTCAATCCATTAATGCAATTGGATATGGAATTGAAAAATAATTTTAAGTTTTTAATTGAAATCAATCGTGATCGCTCCCTTTCCTTGAGTTTGGATAATAATTTATTAACGGAAGTGAGTGGTAACGAATATGTAGGGGGTTTAGGATATCGATTTAGGGATCTTCGTATGCGCACCAATTTTAATGGAAGAAGGATCATTCTCAAAGGAGATTTAAATATTAAAGCCGATTTGTCTTATCGAAACAACATTACAGTACTACGAAACCTCGAATATGACAACAATCAAGTTACCGCAGGGCAAAAAATATTCATTTTAAAAATCACTGCAGACTATGCACTTTCAAGAAATGTTATGGCCACTTTTTTCTATGATCATAATTTTTCCAAGTTTGCCATTTCTACAGCATTTCCACAAACAAGCATTCGTTCTGGCTTCACTTTACGGTATAATTTTGGAAATTAAGTGCATCTCTAGCTAGAGAAAAACTCCTACATTTGTATTTTTAATTTTTCTCATGAATATCCCAGACCATTTAAAATATACTAAAGACCACGAATGGATAAAAGTGGAAGGAGACCTAGCTCTTGTTGGTATTACAGACTTTGCTCAATCTGAACTAGGTGATATTGTTTATGTTGAGATTGAAACATTAGATGAAAAATTAGAGGCTGAGGAAGTTTTTGGCACTGTAGAAGCCGTCAAAACTGTTTCAGACCTATTTATGCCTCTTGAGGGCACTGTGGTTGAAGTCAACAAAGCTTTAGAAGCAACGCCTGAATTAGTCAATGAAATGCCCTACGAATCTGGGTGGATGATCAAAATTAAGTTTGAAAACCCTTCAGCCCTAGAACATTTATTAGATGCTAAAGCATATCGGGAGCTTATTTCGAGTTAATTGTTTTATTTCCTAATTCATCCCATCAAGTTCAGTTTTCCTTTGAATATTTTAGTGTTGAAACTATAGGGTCTTTATATATTTCGTGCCTATATTCTCATAATATTTATTTTTGATTAAAAGGCTAGGTGATTTTTTCCTTGTTTTTTTTATAAAATTTTATAGTTTAGCATACTAAGATTTCGATAGATGAAACCCAAGAAAAATTCAAAAGTAGATTTAAGCAAGAATAGTAGTCTCTATTTTGTCATTGGGCTTGCAGCCATATTACTAATTACTTGGCAAGCCATAGAGTGGAAAACCTATGACAAAAGCCTATACGGCTATGAAGCCTTAGATGTTGATGATGAAGACGATGAGGAAATTCCTATCACAGAACAAATTAAAACTCCACCCCCGCCGCCCCCGCCGCCACCTGCACCAGAGGTAATAGAAGTGGTTGAAGATGAAGAAGAAGTTGAAGAAACAGTAATCGAATCTACTGAAACTGATGAAGAAGAAATTATTGAGGTGGAAGAGGTTGAAATAGAAGAAGAAATTGAAGATATTGATGTGCCGTTTGCAGTGATCGAAGATGTACCAATTTTTCCTGGATGCGAAAAAGTAAAAAAATCTGAAAGACGCGCTTGTTTCCAAGAGCGAATGAATAGACATATCAGAAAAAATTTCCGCTATCCTGAAATTGCACAGGAGATGGGCATCCAAGGGAGAGTTTATGTTAATTTCGTTATTGGTAAAGATGGAGCAATTACAAACATCAGAATGCGTGGTCCAGACAAAAACCTAGAAAAAGAGGCTCAACGCATTATTTCAAAATTGCCACAGATGACCCCAGGAAAACAAAGAGGAAGACCTGTGAGAGTCCCTTTTAGTATTCCTATCACATTTAGGTTGCAATAAACAAGCTCATACAAATTTAAACCCGATAGTTTCTTCGGGTTTTTTTATATCTGTTTAGGACCCAATGGTATAATATTTGCGTATATTTAGGAGAACCCAAATCTCCTCTCCATGAAATCTAAAAAAAACCCCAAAGTCGACCTTAAAAAAAATTCAAGTTTATATTTTGTAATCGGTTTGTGTCTAATCTTGTTTCTCACCTGGCAGGCCATAGAATGGAAATCGTATGATAAAAGCCTCTATGACTATGAGGCCTTAGATGTAGAAAATGATGAGGATGAAGAAATCCCTATCACAGAACAAATCAAAACACCACCACCACCACCGCCACCGCCAGCAGCTCCAGTTGTTATTGAAATAGTTGAAGACGAAGAGGATGTTGAAGAAACAGTTATAGAATCTACTGAAACTGATGAGGAGGAAATAATAGAAGTGGAAGACGTAGAGATTGAAGAAGAGTATGATGATGTTGATGTCCCTTTTGCTGTAATTGAAGATGTTCCAATATTTCCTGGTTGTGAAAAAGTGAAAAAATCTAAAAGACGCGATTGTTTCCAAGAACAAATGAATAAACATATTAGAAAAAACTTCCGTTATCCAGAAATTGCTCAAGAGATGGGAATTCAAGGGCGGGTATATGTAAACTTTGTTATTGGAAAGGATGGGAACATTTCAAATATCAGAATGCGTGGGCCAGACAAAAATTTAGAAAATGAAGCAAACCGCATCATTTCCAAACTACCCAAAATGACACCAGGCAAGCAAAGAGGTAAAGCTGTTCGAGTTCCATTTAGTATTCCAATTACCTTCAAACTCCAATAAAAAAAGCCTACAAAATAAGTTAGTGACTTTATCAAAAATTCCGTTGGACAATGCTAAGTGTAGTGTTATATTTGCACCTGATTGGATGATGCATGATGCCACTTATTGAAGCCAAAAAATCAAATACACTACACCGCACCCTAAATGACTTTTTGCAGCTAACAAAGTTCAGATTGGCTATTAGTGTTGTAATTTCTTCCTTAGCAGGCTATTTACTGGCTTCAGAACAAATAGAATGGGACATTATTTCTTTTCTCTTTTTGGGAGGATATGCCATGGTTGGTGCTTCCAATGCTTTCAATCAGTGGATGGAGAGAGATTTGGATGCACTTATGTTAAGAACACAAAGCAGGCCATTGCCCAGCAAGCGGATGCAAGAGTCTACTGCACTAACTATTGCGAGTGGATTAACTTTATTAGGGATTCTTTTTTTAGGTTTTGTCAACTTTAGAACCGCCTTTTTTGGGGCACTGTCAATTTTTATTTATGTCTGCATTTATACCCCTCTCAAACGTAAATCACCCTTAGCCGTTTTTGTGGGTGCTTTTCCAGGAGCCATCCCTTTTATGCTTGGGTGGGTGGCAGCAACTAATAAATTTGGAATAGAACCCGGAGTGTTATTTATGATACAATTTCTATGGCAATTCCCCCATTTTTGGGCTATTGGCTGGGTGTTAGATGAAGATTATAAAAAAGCAGGATTTAAACTACTGCCATCGGGAGAAACAGACCGCGTCACTGCTTTTCAAATAGTGTTTTATTCGCTTTGGGTAGTTGTAGTCTCTTTAATACCGGCTTTCCATTATACAGGACGATTGAGGCTTTCTTTTACAGCAGCTATTGCTATAGCCTTATTAGGCTCAGTGATGCTTTATTTTGCAATGATGTTAATGAAAAAAAAATCTAAAATGGCTGCACAAAACCTTATTGGCGTGAGTATAGTATATATCACAGCCTTACAACTGATTTATGTGATTGATAAATATATGACAATATGAATACTTCAGATTCTTTTGAAATAAAAAACAAACGTGCCAAAAAAATGATGCTCTGGATTGGTATGATCAGCATGAGTATGACCTTTGCAGGTCTAACAAGTGCCTACGTGGTGAGTAGTTCTCGTGCTGATTGGCTAGAACAAATCTCTTTGCCAACGGCATTTTCAATAAGCACTTTAATTATTATTTTGAGCAGCATTAGTTTCCACTGGGCAAAGCATTATTTTGAAAAACAGCAATTTAAAAACAGTCAGATTTTGCTCCTATCTACATTATTTTTAGCTACTCTATTTATCTATTTTCAGTTTAAAGGCTTCTCTGAAATTATTGAAATGGGCTATTACTTTACAGGGCCACAAAGTAGCATCAACACCTCTTACCTATATGTCTTAGTGTTGCTACACTTGGCACATTTAACAGCAGGATTTGTTGTTGTATTACGCTTGCTTTATCTAAGTTCAGTTGTCAAAAACACAACAAAACACACCCTGGGTTTTGAGTTGGCAGTAACTTTCTGGCATTTTCTTGATTTACTTTGGGTATATTTATTTTTATTCGTTTCATTCTACAGTTAAAAATTAATAAATTTGTAATGAATTTAACTTGACACTATGGAAGTAACTGCAGCAACAGATGAGCAATCAAACATTTGGGGAGGGGGCAACAAGCCCCTAAAGGCTAGTTATGGCAAGCTAATGATGTGGTTTTTTATCGTATCTGATGCCTTGACCTTTTCTGGTTTCTTAGTATCCTATGGGTTTTCACGTTTTAAAAACATCAATTCATGGCCAATAGCCGATGAGGTTTTTACTCACTTTCCCTTTCTTCATGGTATTGATGCTCCAATGTATTATGTAGCACTCATGACTTTCATTTTAATTTTTTCATCGGTCACAATGGTTCTAGCTGTAGATGCGGGTCACCATATGGACAAATCTAAAGTCACTTTTTATATGCTACTTACCATAGTCGGAGGAGCCATTTTTGTGGGTTCACAAGCGTGGGAGTGGAAAAATTTTATTAGTGGAGAATATGGCGCTTTAGAAACCAAAGGAGGACAAATACTTCAATTTGTGCAAGCAGATACTGGCAAAAGGGCAGCTATTGAAGATTTTGCAGTTCTCCAGCCCACAGAAAGAACTACACATCAAAAAAATAATGGTTTGTGGTTTGCTCAAGAAAGTACCTTATCTACTTTTAGTGTTGCTGAAGTCAAAACAGGATTTCAAGCAGATGATAATTTAGTAATCCGAACGGAGTTGCTGGATGAAAATGGGCAAAAAACCGTTCTTTCCAGAGCTGAATCTTTAGCTAAAATCGAAGAGGCTCAAATTGTAGTTGAAGGTGCCAATTTGATTAGAAATGAATATGGCAATAGACTCTTTGCAGATTTCTTTTTCTTTATAACAGGTTTTCACGGTTTTCACGTTTTCTCAGGAGTAGTTATTAACATTATCATTTTCTTTAATGTCATTTTAGGTACTTATGAAAAAAGGGGCCATTATGAAATGGTTGAGAAAGTGGGCCTTTATTGGCACTTTGTAGATTTAGTTTGGGTTTTTGTATTTACCTTTTTCTATTTGGTTTAATCTAGTTTAAATTATTATGGCTGTAGAACATAAATTAGCAATCTTTAGGGGTTTATTAAAATTTAAATCCAATCAGCAAAAAATTTGGGGAGTATTGATATTCCTTTCTATTGTGACAACTATTGAGGTCGCTTTGGGTATTATTAAGCCCGCCTTTTTGCTCACTCCTTTTTTGAGTATGAAATTACTCAATTGGATTTTTATCATTTTAACTATCGTAAAAGCTTATTATATTGCCTGGGACTTTATGCACTTGAGGGATGAAACCAGTGGACTAAAAAATGCAATTGTGTTGCCACTACTTATTTTAATCCCTTATTTAGCTTTTATCTTAATTCTTGAGGCAGATTATATTTTTGAGGTCATGAAAAATGGCTTTGTCAGTTGGAACTTCTGATGTTTCAGTTGTTGAGGTAATTTTTACTTCTTTTTACTTAAAAAAATGAAAGGGAAAATGAAAAAGCAATTAGTATTAGGGGTTCTGTTTGTATTTCCACTGTTGGTCTATTTATTTTTTGCTTCCGGTAAAAATAATTTTGCTAAACTTCCTACTTTAACTCCTAATATTCAATCTCTTCCAATAAATAAGGATTTCTCAAATCGTTCGGTCACACTAAAAGATCATATTTCTATTCTAGGCTATTGGGGAGGAGATTTGTCAGACAAAAAGGCCGAGGCGCTTAATTTAAATGAAAAAATATTCAAACGGTTCAATGGTTTTGATGATTTTCAGTTTGTTTTTTTTGTAAACGAAGAGAATGAAGAAGAAGTCCAAGCCCTTAAAAATGCCCTTCAAACAGGAACAGGAACCGATTTGAGCAATTGGTATTTTTTACCCTCCTCCCCAAAACAAATTCAATCTCATTTTCAATCTCTCAAAACACCTTATCAACTTAATCAACAATACAGCACACCCTATGTATTCATTGTTGATAAAAATTTAAATTTGAGGGGAAGAAATGATGATGAAGATATGGAAGAGCTCTTCGGTTTTGACGCCAGATCAGTAGCAGAAATTTCAAAGAAAATGATAGATGACGTTAAAGTAATTTTGGCCGAATATCGCTTAGCTCTCAAAATATATAACTCAGATCGAAAAAAATAAAAAAATGAATAAAATAGGCTATTTCGGACTTGCAGGTGTGATCATCCTTTTTAGTATTTTGTTTATTCCCAAGATAGTTGCACGCTTTCAGTCTGACACGGTGGTAGAAGACAATAGAGCCACTTCAGCTGAGCCTTTAAGTTATATTCAACTCAATGGTCAAACAAAAAATGTGCCTCCCTTTACCTTTTTAAATCAAGACAGTTTATTCATTTCTAATGAAGACTATAAAGACAAAGTCTATGTTGCTGAATTTTTCTTCACCTCCTGCCCAACTATTTGCCCCATAATGAATAAGAACATGAAATTAATTGAAGAAAAATTTGGTCAGCGAAATGATTTCGGCATCGCCTCATTTTCTATAGACCCAGACCACGATAGCCCTTCTGTTTTGAAACTCTATGCAGAACAATATGACGTTTTTTCATTAAATTGGCACTTTTTAACAGGGGAAAAAGAGAAAATCTATCAGCTTGCCAACAGAGGTTTTAATATCTATGCTGGAATAAATCCAGATATTGCAGGTGGTTTTGAACATCAAGGCTATTTTGCACTCATTGATAAAAATGGTTTTATACGCTCTAGAACAGATCGGTTTGATAATCCAATAGTATATTATATTGGTATTGATCAAGAAGACGGCTCAAAAGAACAAGTTGAATGGTTGATAGAAGATATCGATAAACTATTATTAGAATGATGAAAGATAAAATTAGGTCTAAGGAGATCAAAAACAAATACCTTATCTGGGTAGTTTCGGTGGCTATACCTGTCATAGTTGGAACCCTATTTGCTGTTCGAATACCAAATGTTGCTCCCCTTTCTTTTTTACCACCAATATATGCTGGAATTAATGGGGTCACTGCAATAGTCCTAATTGCTGCCTACACCGCCGTTAGACGAAAAAACCTTGCTCTTCATGAGCAATTGATGAAAACGGCAATAGCACTTTCTGTTGTTTTTTTAGGCATGTATGTTGCTTATCATATGACCTCTGACCCCACACCCTACGGTGGTGAAGGGACTTTAAAATATATCTATTATTTCATTTTAATTTCCCATATATTATTATCCATAGGAATAATCCCCATGGTATTAGTTACCTATGTGCGGGCTGTTTCTAAACTTTTTACAGAACACAAAAAAATTGCACGATATACTTTTCCTATTTGGCTCTATATTGCAATTACTGGTGTTATAGTTTATTTAATGATAGCACCTTATTACACTTAATTAAGATGAAAAATAATTTTACATTTTTTATAATTTTAATTTTTCTTTTTAGCTTCATAGAAATCAATGCTCAATGCTCAATGTGCCGGGCTGTATTACAATCAGAAGAGGCCCAAGAAACAGCTAAAGGAATCAATAACGGGATTTTATATTTGATGGCTCTTCCCTATATCTTAGTTGCTCTTGTGGGTTGGAAAGTGATACAAATCTTAAAAAAAGAATAATTTTTGTAACATTTTTAGGTTTTCATGGTCTAATTATAAGATGATGATAAAAAATACGATATTTGCCATGCATTTAAAATAAAATGATAGCAATAAAAGACCTACACAAATCTTACAAAATGGGTGATTCCTCGCTTCATGTCTTAAAAGGCATAGACTTTAATGTTCAAGAAGGGGAGTTAGTCGCCATTATGGGTTCTTCAGGCTCTGGTAAATCAACGCTATTGAATATTTTAGGGATGCTTGACTCGGCTGACAAAGGGCATTATGAGTTAGATGGTGTAGCAATTAAAGATCTAAATGAAACTAAGGCAGCGAAATATCGCAACCAATTTTTAGGATTCGTTTTTCAATCATTCAATTTAATAAATTATAAGAATGCCCTTGAAAACGTTGCACTACCTCTGTATTATCAGGGTGTTAAAAGAAAAGAAAGACAAAAACAAGCATTAGATTATTTGACCAAGGTAGGCTTACATGATTGGGCCTCTCATTTACCCAATGAGCTTTCAGGCGGACAAAAGCAACGTGTTGCAATTGCTCGTGCTATGGCCTCAAAACCAAAAGTACTTTTAGCTGACGAGCCCACAGGTGCTCTAGACACCAAAACCTCTTATGAGGTGATGGAGCTTATACAACAAATCAATGAAGAAGGGAAAACGATTTTAGTGGTTACACACGAACCTGACATTGCCCAAATGTGCAAAAGAATCGTAAAATTGAAGGACGGCGTGATTGTTGAAGATACATTAACAGAACAAGTAGCCGCTTCAAATCATGTTTAGTAGAGACCGCTGGCAAGAAATTTTTCAAACAATTAGTAAAAATAAAATGCGCACCTTTTTATCTGGTTTTACCGTTGCACTGGGCATTTTTATTTTTGTTGTTCTGTATGGCTTAGGAAATGGTCTTAAAAATTCTTTTAAAAAGTTTTTTGTTGATGATGCCAACAATGTCATTTTCATCTATCCTGGAAAAACCTCCAAACCCTACAAAGGATTTAAAGCCAATCGTAGAATAGAATTTGAAAATAGTGATCTGGATGATATAAAAGAAAATTTCACCTTTTTTTTGGAGGACATTACTCCTAGAATTTCAAGAAACGCCAACGTCCGCTATAAAAATGAAAGCAATTCATACAATACTAGAGGTGTTGCACCCGCCAATCAAAAAGTGGAAAAAACGATCATTATGCAAGGGCGTTATCTTAATAACAACGATATCCTAAACAAAACGAAACACGCTGTTATTGGTCGACTAGTGGCTAAAGATCTTTTTAAAGACGAGAACCCTGTTGGTGCTTATGTTGAAATCAACAGTAGTGCCTTTAAGGTTATTGGTGTTTTTCAAGATGAAGGTGGAGACAATGAAGAACGCAATATATATATACCCTACACCACAAGACAGCAACTAGAAAAAGGAAATGATAAATTAGACCAAATTGTAGTGACCTTTCGAAATGAAT
Source organism: Flavobacteriales bacterium MED-G22 (assembly GCA_002457295.1). The sequence continues at coordinate 33,801 of NTKF01000002.1, read as the reverse complement.
TAGGACACACAGGAGCATTGGGGTTTGAAGACGCCTTAAGAAAATTTTTAAAAGAAAAGAAATTTATTGATCCTACTGACTCAAGTGGGCTTTTTTTTCAAAATGTTGCGGATAACTTAAAGCAGAACCAACAGTTTGCTGGAGCCCTTCAATTGATTGTTGCCTTTGTTGGTTTGGGAACCCTGATTGCTGGAATCATTGGAATTTCTAATATTATGGTGTTTGTAGTAAAAGAACGAACTAAGGAGCTTGGGATTCGCAAAGCCCTTGGAGCCACTCCTAAGTCTGTTATACAAATGATTTTACACGAATCTATTTTTATTACCACGCTATCTGGATATGCAGGCCTTTTTCTTGGCATACTATTATTACGAAATCTAGGGTTGAAATTAGAAGATTATTTTATTATCTATCCCTATATCAACATAAACACTGCTCTATTTGCTACTTTCATTCTCATTCTATTTGGGAGTATTGCAGGGTATATACCCGCCAAAAGAGCTGCCAGTATAAAACCCATAATTGCGCTGCGTGATGAATAGTCTAAAAGTGATTTGGGATACAGATACATGGCAAGAAATTTTTGGTTCCATTGCTAAAAACAAGACACGAACAATAATCACCGTTATAGGTGTTTTGTGGGGAATTTTTATTTATATAGCCCTCTCAGGAGCCGCAAAAGGGTTAGACAACGGCTTTGAAAGACAGTTTGAAAATATTGCGAAAAACTCCATGTTTGTCTGGGCACAGAATACAAGCATTCCTTATGACGGTTTTAAGATCGGAAGAAAAATAGTTCTTAAAGTTTCAGACATCGAATATCTTAAAAGGCAAGTTCCACAAATAGAATATGTTGCTGCTCGAAATGCTATTGGTGTTTTTGGAGGAACTAGCCCCTTAGTGGTTAGAAAAAATAAATCGAGTAACTATAATGTATATGGTGACTATCCAGATTATATAAAAATTGCAACCAAAAAACTATATGACGGGGGGCGCTTTATTAATGACAACGATATTACCCATGCTAGAAAAGTTTGTGTCATTGGAGAACGAACGTTAGAAGAACTATATGAAAGGGGAGAAAATCCTGTCGGTACCTACATAAGAATTAAAGATATTTATTTTCAGGTGATAGGGGTGCATAAATTTATCCAAGGGGGAGGTTTTGATTCAGATGGTGATATTTATATCCCCTTTACCACTTTTAAAAAAATATATAATACGGGTGACAGAGTTGATTGGTTTACCATTGCAGCCTATGATGAGGCCAATGCTGTTGAAGTTGAAAAAGAAATTAAAGCAGCTTTAAGAAGAAGGCATCGTATTTCCCCTCAAGACGAAAGAGCAATTGGATCTTTCAATTTAGGGGAGGTTTTTACTCGAATAATGGGCTTTTCTAATGGGATGACATTTATTTCACTTATTGTAGGCATAGCAACCATAATTGCAGGAGTAATAGGGATTGGCAATATTTTATTGATTTCAGTCAAAGAACGCACAAAGGAATTGGGAGTGCGGAGAGCTTTAGGAGCCACCCCAGGAGAGGTTCGTAATCAAATAATTTTAGAATCAGTTTTTTTAACTATTGTAGCTGGAATTATGGGAATAATTTTAGGTGCATTAGTACTAGCAGGAATCAATCTGCTAACACAGGATTTGTCCACTTTCCCTTATACAAATCCCACAGTGCCTATACCTTTAATTTTGGGAGCTTTATTCATAATGATATTTCTAGGCACTCTAATTGGACTAATTCCGGCACAAAGAGCCGTAAGTATAAAACCTATTGACGCATTAAGAGAAGAATAATTTTATAATAAAGAGCATGAAAATTTTAAAATATGTCGGTATTTCGGTCTTGGTTCTAGGAGGGCTATTTGCAGCAGCTTATTTTATCAAGACGAACAGCAAATCCATTATTGAATATGACACTGAAAATCCTTTTATTTCTTCAATTGAAAGGAAAACAGTGGTCACTGGCAAGGTGATTCCCGAAGACGAGGTGGAAATTAAACCCCAAATTTCAGGCATCATTGATGTCCTTTTTGTTGAAGAAGGAGACCAAGTGAAAACAGGAGACTTATTAGCAAAAGTCAAAATAGTGCCCAATGAGCAAAGCCTTAATAGTGCCCGTGGGAGACTAGAAAACACAAAAATTGTGCTCAAAAATGCAGAGGTACTCTACAAACGAAACAAAGCACTATATGAAAAAGAAATAATTGCAAAGCAAGAATTTGAATCGGCAGAGCTACGCTATAACCAAGCCAAGTTAGATGTTGCCAATGCGGCCTCAGACCTTAAAATTATCAGATTGGGGTCAGCAGATGGCTCAACCACAGCAAATACCAATGTACGTGCTACAGTAGCGGGAACAATTCTTGAAATACCTGTGAAAGAAGGAGACCAAGTTATTGAGAGCAATACTTTTAATGCTGGAACAAGCATTGCGACTATTGCTGATCTAAACAAAATGATCTTCGAAGGAAAAGTAGATGAAGCTGAAGTAGGCAAACTAAAAGTAGGCATGCCCTTATCAGTAAGCCTCGGAGCTATTGAAGACCAGGCCTTTGAAGCCCGTTTAAAATTTATTGCTCCCAAAGGCAATGAAGAGCAAGGGGCTGTCCAATTTATTATTGAAGGAGATATTTATTTAAATGATTCTACTTTTGTTCGTGCGGGGTATAGCGCTAACGCCTCGCTCATATTAGAACGAAAAGACAGCATTCTAGTTATTCCAGAATCATTACTGCAATTTGAGAAAGACTCAGACACTCCATTTGTAGAACTAGAAGTAGAAGGTCAGGAATTTGAAAAGAAAGAAATTGAAACTGGTATTTCAGATGGAATCAATATCGAAATTTTATCTGGCCTAACCCTTGAGGATAATATTAAGGTATGGAATAAAACCGAGCCCAAAAAAATAAGAGATGAAGATGAAGCATCAGACTCAAACTAACTCAAGTATAATGCATCGCTACATTTTCATTTTTTTATTGTTGTGCACAAGTTTAGGTTTTGGACAAAAACTCACCCTAGAACAATGCATTGCCATTGCCCTAGAAAAAAACATAAGTATAAAACAAGCTGATTTGGACGTTGAAAATGCCAAAGTTGGGCAATCCGATGCACGTAGTGCTTTTTTACCTAGCATTAATTTACAGTCCAACCATTCATGGAATATCGGTTTGAACTCCAATATTACCACAGGGATTTTAGAAAATCTGACAACCCAATTTACGGGTATTTCGGGAAGTGTTGGTATGACCATTTATAATGGTAATAGAAATTTCTTACAGCTTTATAGGTCCAATTTAGATTTATTAGCACGTGAATATCAATTGCAAGACATGTCAGATGATGTTCGACTTTTGATTGCAAATGCTTTTTTACAAATCATGTTTAACGATGAAATATTAAAAGTTTCTAAAACACAGTTGGAATTAAGTCAATCGGAACTAGAACGGACTAGAAACTTAATCACCTCTGGTGTTTTAGCAGCAGGTGATATATATGAAATTCAGGCTACTGTTGCTTCACAGGAACAAGCTCTGATCAATGCGGAAAACAACTTGAGACTTTCAAAAATTAATTTAGCTCAATTACTTCTTATTCAAGATTACGAAAACTTTGATATTCAGCTACAAGATTTAGAAGTGCCATTTTCAGAGATCACCACTAAAAGCCCCAAAGCCATCTATGAGAAAGCGCTTGAATTTAGAAATGACATAAGAGCGGCAAATACTAATGTTGAAATTGCTACTGCCGATATTAAATTAATAAAAGCAGAACAGTTTCCTAGACTGACGGGATTCTATAGTTATAATACTAGGATATCATATAGTGACCAACGTGTTCCAAACGGCAATTTTAGTACACAACCAATAGGATATATAGAATCAACTGGCGAATCTGTTTTGACTCAAGTTCCCGAATTTTCAGTGGTAGGTCCTCCATCCTTTTTTGATCAATGGAGTTTATATGACGGTCACAATTTTGGTTTGCAACTTTCCATACCTGTTTTTAATCAAAACTCAGTGAAAAATCGAATTACTAGGAGCAAAATCAATCTAGAGCGATCACAGAATTTATTAGATCAACAAAAATTAGATCTTGAAAACACAATCAATCAAGCCTACAATAACACCAAGGGAGCATTTAAGATTTATGAAGCTGCACAAACCACTCTTTTAGCTCGAGAGCAAGCCTATAAAAATGCCGGCGATCGTTTGGAAGCTGGAGCGATCAACTCTTTTGAGTTTATTCAGTCAAAACAACGCTATGAAGAGGCCATGTCAAATTTGGTCAGAGCCAAGTTTGATTATATTTTTAAGTTGAAAGTGTTAGAGTTTTATTTTGGACTTCCTGTAAGCTTGAACCCCTAAGACGTTTTTTTCTATGAGGTTTAGTATTTTTAAAGATAATGTCATTAATTCTTCATATTGAAACTGCTTCTAAAAACTGTTCTGTTGCTTTAGCAAAATCTGGACGTCTTTTAGCTTTAGAAGAAATAGCAACGGCGCACTATAGTCATGCAGAGCAACTACACCCATTTATTCAAGAGCTATTTGAAGCTACTGATTTTAAGGTAGAAAACCTTGATTCAGTGGCAGTCAGTAAAGGTCCTGGCTCCTTCACTGGTTTACGCATAGGGGTGGCAGCAGCCAAAGGAATCTGCTTTGCTTTAGACATTCCATTAATTGCCATAAATACGTTAGAGCTGATGGCGCAGTCTCATATAAACGATAAAAACAGGTGGCTTATTCCTATGTTAGATGCGCGTAGAATGGAAGTTTATACTGCTGTTTTTGATGGAGCAGGAAAGGAAATCAAACCAACTTGGGCAGAAGTACTTTTCCCAAATTCGTTGGGTGCGCTATTAGAAAATCAAAAGGCGTATGTTTTTGGTGAAGGTGCGAAGAAATTCAAAACGATTACAGAAAATGAAAATCTTCTTTTTTTAGATAATTATGATTTCCCCTCCGCAAGGCAAATGGTTGCTATGGCCTATGAGGCTTTTAAAACTAAACAGTTTGAAGATCTCGCTTATTTTGAGCCCTTTTATCTCAAAGAATTTATTAGTACTCCTCCAAAATCAAAACACTAATCCAATAGAAGGTTTAGTTTTTTCCAAACCTTTTCCCATTCTTTCTCAGGAAGATCACATTGCCGGTTACGACAAAAATAAATTAGAGTTTTCCCACTCTCACCCTTATTTAAAAGCAAGGGATGAGAAGTAGCACTAGTTGCTCCAGCCCATACGATGAATGGATAAGGATGTTGTTGAAGCTGTGAAATAACGTTCTTGTAGTCTGGACCAACTACAGCAATTTCTACAGAAGGATAGGAAACCCATAATGAAAGGGTAATCCAATGGCTATAACTTCTGGGATATTGTGTTATTGTTCCTTGCATTTGAGAAAGCATTTGAAGTCCTAATTTATTGTAATCTGGATTATTATGATGTATCCCTAAGCGCAATAAATTCTCAACCATTTGGGCATTGGAAGAAACAATCACATTATCTTCTGTTTCAATAGAACGACTCCATGGCAATTCTTCTTGTTCTTGAGTGTTATTGAAAAACCCTTCTTTGGGATCAAAAAAATATGCAATAACATGATCAGTTAAAAGCACGGCTTTAGTTAAATAGGATTCTACAAATAAGGTTTCATAAGCAGTAACATATAATTTAATCAAGTGCGCATAGTCTTCCAAAAGTCCTTTAATCTGTTGAGTATTCTTTTTGTGAATACGAATCAACTGCTGTTTAGAAAGCACAAATTTATCTTCTATAAAGGCAACACTTTTGAGGGCTAAATCTAAATAGTGCTCCGATTTAAACACGCGTGAAGCAATCAAGATTCCCTCGCATACCATCGCATTCCAAGAACAAATTTGTTTGTCATCAATGGAGGGTGAATTTCTTTTATTTCTAGCTTTTTTAAGAATCTTCTCCCAATCAGATACTTTTTTTTCCATTTCAGCCGCAGGAATCTGTTTTTGCTCAGAAAATTCAGCAATGGTTTTGGCTCTAAATAAAACATACTTTCCGTTTTCCCAATAGCCTATTTCATTAACTTGAAAATAGGAAGCAAAGAGAGAGAAATCATCTTTTAGGAGTTTTTTTAATTCGCTGGGTGTCCAAACATAATAAGCACCTTCTTCCATCTTACCCTTTTCATTAGTGCTATCTGCATCGAGGGCACTATAAACACCACCTGCTTTGTCACTTAAATTAGTTTGAATAAATGAGATTGTTTTACAAACAACTTTTTCATACGTTGTGGAAGGATTGATCAAGTAAGCCCTGCTGTATGTGGTGAGTAATTGTCCATTGTCGTAAGCCATTTTCTCAAAATGAGGGACATGCCACTCAGCATCAACAGAATAGCGTGAAAAGCCGCCTTCAATGGGGTCAAAAAGCCCTCCAAACGCCATTTTATGAAGTGAATTATGAAAGTGTTTGAGGTAGTGATTTCTTTGAAGTACTAGACCTGCACAGAGCCATAGATGTAGTTGAATAGGCATCATGAATTTTGGAGCACCCATAAAACCACCATAGGTCTGATCCACTTTTGCGTATAGTTTTTCCATCAAAAGAGTAGGGACTATGGTTATTGGTTTTTTTGGAGAGACCAAACTTTTTAGAGGAATCAATTGTTTTATCCCTTCTTGAATGAGATGGGCTTGATCAATTAGTTTTTGTGGCTGATGCTTATGAATTTCTTGAATTTGTTGCAATGCAGACAACCAATTTTCTTTACTCATATAGGTGGTTCCCCAAATGGGTTGACCATCTGGAAGAGCAATAATATTGAGTGGCCAACCTCCTTGTCCAGTTAAAATTTGCAAGGCAGACATGTATATTTGATCAATATCTGGGCGCTCTTCTCGGTCAATCTTAAAATTGATGAAATTTTGATTCATGAATAGGGCAACCTTGGGGTCATCAAAGGACTCATGTGCCATCACATGACACCAATGGCAGGCAGAATATCCAATGCTTATAAGAAGAAGCTTTTCTCCATTTAAATCTTCCTTAAAATATTTTTTGTCCCATATCTGCCAGGCAACCTGTTGATGAGCATGTTGAAGTAGGTAGGGACTTAGTGCTTGTGAAAGCTCATTCTTAAATTCTTTCAAAACAATAATTTAGCCATTGATGGCTTCAACAGCATTCACCTTTTGAGGCAACATTTCTTTCAGAATGTTTTCGATTCCATTCTTTAGGGTAAATGTTGATGACGGACAACCGCTGCAAGCACCCTGTAAAAGCACATGAACAATTTTCTGATCAGCATCATAGTGTTCAAAAGCGATATTTCCTCCATCAGAAGCTACAGCAGGCTTAACATATTCATTTAGAATAGAAACTATCTCCTCCTCAACGGCTGACAAAGGCATCCTTTCAATTGTATTTTCTTGAGTTGGCAAATCAAGGTCTTCTTCAACGATGGTTTTTCCGCTGGACAGATAGTTCTTAATAAACTCCCTTAATTCCATAACAACACTTTCCCAATCTGTTGTTTCGCTTTTTAATATAGAAACATAATTTGCATCAAAAAAAATTTCTTTTACGAAAGGGAATTGAAAAAGAGCCTTCGCCATTGGGGCTTTTTGACTATCCTCAACTTTTTTAAATTCAATCGAATTTGTTACTAAGGGTTTGTTGGCAACAAACTTCATGGCCGCAGGATTGGGGGTGCTTTCAGCGTATATGGTAATAGGAATTTTCTCCCCTTCTGTGGCTTCAATCACGATTCCTCCCTCATTCAAATAATTTTCTAATTGTATGGAAACTTCTTCAATCACCTCTTTCCATTCAACAATATTGAACCGTTCAACAAAAAGGCTTTGTTGAGCAAGACGGACTGATTTAACGAAGGGTAGATAAAAAAGTTGTTGTACTATTGGTGCTTTATCAGCAGCATCAATATTTTCATATATTTTAACCTCTTTTGGTCCTAAGGGTTCATTCATTGTGAATTGTGCCCAAAGCCCATCCTCACTTTCTTTTGCTACAATTAAATATTTTTTCATCTCAAACTTTTTTCAAAAATACGGAAAACGCATTGCATTCGATTCTAAAGATCAATTTTGTGTTTACTTTTACAAAAAAAAGATGCTTATTAAAACGGTTCGTGGTTATACTCCAAAATATGGGAACCATTGTTTTTTTGCTGAAAACGCCACATTAGTTGGTGATGTAGTCATGGGTGATAACTGTTCTGTTTGGTTTCAGGCAGTTATTAGGGGAGACGTAAATAGTATTGAAATTGGCAATGAAGTCAATATTCAAGATGGGGCTATACTTCATGGCACTTATGAAAAGGCAGCAACAAAAATTGGTAATCAAGTTTCGATTGGTCATAATGCAATTGTACATGGATGCACTCTAGAAGATCATGTTTTGGTGGGAATGGGAAGTATTATCATGGATAATTGTGTGGTTGGAGAAAACAGTATTATTGGTGCTGGAGCAGTGCTTCCACAAAATACAATTGTACCTCCGGGGTCAGTATATGCAGGGGTGCCTGCAAAAAAAATTAAATCAATTGATGCTAAATTACAAAAGGGAGAAGTGGAACGTATAGCCAAAAACTATTTGTTGTATGCAAGTTGGTTTAAAGCATAAAAAAAACTGCCCGAAAGCAGTTTGAGAAATATGATATGTTTTGTGAGTTAGAAACCGAGCTGTTGTTTTACATCAGCCATCAAGTCTTTTCCTTCAGCAAGAATAACACTTCCTCCTGTGCTTGAGTCAAGAACATAATCAAAAGACTGAGCTTTAGCCACTGTTTCAATGGCGGCTCGTGCTTTGTCATAAAGGGGACGCATCATTTCAGCTTGTTTCTTTTGAAGTTCTTGGGCGGCTGTTTGTCTAAATTCAGCAATACGTTGTTGAAGATCTTGTAATTCAGTTTGGCGCTGTTGGTTAATAAGATCAGTTTGATTTTCAGCATCTGCACTGTAAGATTTGACTTTAGTGTCAAATTCTTTAGCAGAGGTTTCTAGTTGAGTTGCATATTGTTTTTCTAGCTTCTCTAATTCTTTATTTGCCGCAATTACCTCAGGCATTTCACTCAAAAGTTGTTGAGTGTTGATGTGGGCCACTTTTGACTGTGCGTGAGCTGGTGCAAACGCCGTTAAAAGCAATAGGCAGGTAAAGAAGGTGAATAATTGTTTCATGATTTGTTTATTGATTAATTACAGAGTTCTTTTTGTTTCTTAATGTCTCTATTTGTTCTTTTCTTTCTTGAATTCTTTGTTGACGGTTAATCCGCTTTAAAATCAGGTCGCTAATATCGTAATTTTTTGCTGAATAGAGCATAAACGCATCTGAAGATCGATCAAAAATAAAATCATATTTGCGTTCCTCTGCCACTTGTTTAACAATACTTAAAATTTGATCTTGTATTGGCTGCAATAAGTTGGTGCGTTGTTGAATTAGATCACCGCGGGGGCCAAATCGTTTTTCTTGGAGGCTAATTAGTTCAATCGAAAAATCTTGTATTTCTAATTCTTTGTCTTCAATCAATTCTTGCGTCAGTAATACTTTCTCAGCCGTCAGCTGGTCTTGCATCTGTTTGAGTTGAACTTTTTTTAAAGCAATTTCTTTTTTCCAATTTTCAATATTTTTATCTAATAAGGCACTCGCTTTTTTATACTCATTGATGCTATTAAGAATCACATTCATATCAATATAACCAATACGAGCCCCCCTTTGAGCTGCCAAAGGTGAACAGTATAGCACCATGGCTACAAAAAGAAAGAAAAATGTGCTGATCCGAATCATCTAATTAATAACGTTAAAAGAGAGGCTATATTTTATAATTAGCTAAAAAAGAAAAGTTAAAATTGCTGGCCAATAATGAAGTGCGTTTCCCATCCGTTTGCTGTGTTTTGGGTTGGATCAGCATTATCAAAACCATATCCAAAGTCAATACCCAACAAACCAAAGGCTGGCATAAAAACACGAACACCCACCCCAGCAGACCTTTTTGAATTAAAAGGGTCAAATTCTTCAAAACTATCATAGCCGTTTCCAGCCTCTAAAAAGGAAAGGGCAAAAATGGAAGCACTTGGTTTTAATGTAATAGGATAACGCAACTCTAAAGAAAATTTGTTGTAAATAATAGAACCATCTCGGCTCGATAAAGATTGATTATCATAACCACGGAGGGCTATTGTCTCTCTTCCATCTAGAGCATAATTTAGCATCCCGTCACCTCCAAGAAAAAAGCGCTCAAATGGGATATAGCCACGATCTTTATTGTAAGCACCAAGGAATGCAAAATCAGCCTGTGATTTCAAAACAAGTTTACCAATAAGGGTAGTATACCACGTCCCATTAAATTTTAATTTATAGAACTCTAGCCATCTAAATTTTTCTTGATCAATTTTGTTTTGAATAGGATCTCCATTTTCATCTTGAAATTCTTCTAATTCCCCAAGGTTGCTATAATCCAAACCAGAGAAGAGAGAATAGGGAGGTGTGAGTTTTGCGCTTATTGTAAAGGTAGAACCTCCTACTGGAAAAATAGGATTAGTATATGTATTGTTTCTAGTTAATGCGACAGAATAGGCAAGGTTATTTGCAGCTCCGTCACCAAAGGTGAACAATCCAGTGAAATAGTTTTGAAGGTTATAATATTGGTATGAAATAGATTGTGACAACAAGAAATAATCATCTGGAATGCGTAATCTTTTGGCTAAACCAAGAGTTAATCCACTAATTTGGAATGACTGGCTTCGATCTGCAAGGCCAGTGAAATAATCATAGCGATATTGGATGGTGTGAGAAAGTGAGGTTGAAAATTTGACAGGAGATCTACCGCCTAACCAAGGCTCTGCGAAGCTAAAACTATAAGTGCTATAAAATTGACTGGCTTGTAAACGAAGACTTAAGCTCTGACCATCTCCCATAGGTAGGGGTTTGAATGCTTTTCTATCAAGAATTTTTCGCATAGAGAAATTATTGAATGAAAGTCCAAGTGTACCTATGAATCCGCCACCACCATACCCACCTTGGAGCTCAATCTGGCTGGCTCCAGACTCAACAAGATCAAATTTAATATCCACTTCTCCTGAATTTGGATTGACGTTTTCAAAATCTGGGTTTATTTGCTCAGCATCAAAAAATCCAAGTTGTCCTAATTCTCTAACAGTTCGCACAACGAGGTCTTTGCTATATAGTGCACCGGGTTTGGTTCGAAGTTCTCTAAAAATCACATGGTCATTTGTTTTAGAATTACCGCTTACAGAAATCTTATTAAAGCTCGCTAGTTTTCCCTCTGATATACGAATTTCGAAATCAATGGTGTCATTTTCAGCACTCACTTCTACAGTGTTGACGTTGGAAAATAAGTATCCATTATTTTGGTAAAGGTTTGTGATATCTTGACCATCAGGCTTTGAGGTATCAGCAATTCTCTTTTTTAAAAGCACCCCATTGTAGGTATCTCCGGTTTGAATCCCTAAAATTCGACCCAGTTGAGAGTTTGAATAAACGGTATTGCCTATAAACTTGATATCTCCAAAATAATATTTTTGTCCCTCGTCAATTTGAAGTGACAATCCAATTTTATTCCCATTTTGAATCAAACTATCATTTACTATTCGTGCATCTCTGTAACCATTCTCTTTATAAAAATCAATAAGGAGTTTCAGGTCATTGGTATATTCTTCTTCAATAAATTTTGAAGCTTTCCAAAACCGAAAATCTTTTTTTTGTTTAGTTTTTTTGAATTGAGTACGCAATTTAAAATCAGAAAAAATCTCATTATTTTGAAAATCAATTTTGTTAATTTTCATCTTCTTACCTCGATCTACATTGACAACCAACTTATAGGTGTTGGCTTCCAAGCTATCTAAAATCATATTCAAGTTGACTTTTGTTTTAAGAAAGCCATCTTTTTTAAACTTATTTTCAATGTAGTTTTTGGTGTTTGTCATAAAACTTTCAGAAAGCTTTTTGCCAACTTTTAACTCCGTTTCATCAATAATTGTTTCTGTTCTACCTTTTTTTAGCCCATTAATTTTTACTGCTGAGAGTGTTGGTAATTCTTCGATTTCAATTTCAATAGTGATGTCTTGACCTTCCACTTTGACCACATAGAAATTGATATCACTAAAAAGATTGAGACTCCAAAGTTTTTGAATTATGGCGCTAACTTTTTCACCTGGTAGAGCAATTTTTTGTCCCTTACGCAAACCGCTATAAGAGATTAGTGTTTGATTATTGAATGTTTTTAAACCAGAAACAATAATAGAATCGATAGTATAATCTCTTCCCTTCACAAAGTTTCCTACTTGTGCCCGCAGGCTGGAGAGCATACTCAGTGAAAAAAGAATTACTAAAAGGGGAATTTTGATGTGTGCCAAAAGTTTAGTTACTAAGTTGTTCACTGGTTTTTCCAAATCTTCTTTCTCTTTGTTGATAGTTCGAGATGGCATTTTGCAAATCTACTTTACTAAAATCGGGCCATAAAACATCAGTAAAATACAATTCGGCATAAGCTATTTGCCAGAGTAAAAAATTACTAATTCTTTGTTCACCACTAGTTCTAATGAGCAAATCTACCGCTGGTAAATTGCGAGTGTAAAGATGCTCATTTATGGTGGATTGGTCAATTTTTTCGGGTGAAATTAAACTATTTTTAACTTTCCCTGCAATCTCTTGGCAGGCCATCACGATATCCTCTTTGCCGCCATAGCTTAGAGCCAAGGTGAGCACTAAACCAGTGTTTTTTGCAGTTTTTTCAATAACACGGTTGAGTTCGTCATGGACTTTTTTCGGAAGATTAGCCAAATTACCAATGGCCTGTAGCTTAATATTATTTTCTGTAAGTTTATTAAATTCTTTGTGTAAAGAGGCAACTAAAAGTTGCATTAGAATATTAATCTCATTTTTTGGGCGACTCCAATTTTCGCTAGAAAAGGCAAACAAGGTCAAATATTCTATCCCTGATTCAGCAGCCTGCTCTACTGTATTAGAAACAGCCTTAATTCCGTTTCTGTGGCCCATGATGCGTTCCATACCTCGTTTTTTAGCCCACCGGCCGTTTCCATCCATGATTATGGCGATGTGTTTGGGTAATTTTTTCATCTATTCTTTACAATAACAAGGCAGATCGCCAAAGGTAAATGAAATTGTTAAACCTGTAAATACAAACCAATCATTATTGCCTACATTTCCAAATTTTAACTGTGTTTGATCTGCATACTCTTTGGTTGGATTGCTTCCGTCTAAATTATCTGTAAAAGTATAACGAACCCCTGCTTCTAAACCGATCACAAAAAGTGGGTTTGGATTCCATTTTACACCCACAAAAAGGGGAAGTCCAAAAGTTTGATCTCTTCCATAATCAACATAATTTGCTTTAGAAGATCCTTGACTGTCTACATATAAAAGCTGGTGCCTAAAATAACTAATCCCTAAAAAGAGATAGGGAGTAATTTGATTATTGTCTTCATGTAAGTTAAAGTCAATAAAATTAAACTCCACTCCTGCATGGGCTTCTTGAATTTTATTTTCAAATTCATATCTACGCCTAAACCGATTGATATCATTGGTTTTATTTTCATTTTCAAATAGTGTGGCTAATGACAATCCTGCTCTTAATGAATAACGAGTATTTACATTGTATCGATACAATAAACCTATGGCTATATTTCTTGGGGATATATATCGATCAGACCCAACATCTCCAATATAATTACTTCCTGCTATCACAGCTCCGAGTTCATGAAATTGGGAATGACTCCAAAATCCAACCAAAATTGAGCCTAATAGAAAGATTTTTTTCACCATTATATAAATATTGATATCTCCCTAAACTGGGGCTTTCAATAGTCTTAGTTAAAACGTGGGATACCCTAATCTATTGTGTGTTTCGGGTGTCTTGTCCCCAAAACAATTTTTCTCTCAAAGTTTTAAAGAAAAAATGACCTTCAAGTTCAACAGTATTCACCATAAATGGGGCTTTTTTGATGTATAGGGTATTGTCTTGTGATACACTGTAAAGCCTTGAATCTAGAGAAACTAAAAATTCTTTGGCGCGTGAAGAAACATTAATTTTCAATTGGGCCTTATCAGAAATAATTAAAGGCCTCATATTGATGTTGTGAGGGGCTATTGGATTCAAAACCCACGACGCTGTTCCGGGAGTTAAAATTGGACCTCCGCTACTAAGAGAATAACCTGTTGAACCTGTGGGTGTGGCGATAATTAGACCATCTGCCCAATAGGTGGTCAAAGGTTCTTCATTTACTGTGGTTTGAATACTCAACATTGAGGTGGTGTTTTTTCGGCTCAAAGTAATTTCATTGAGGGCAAAAGGGAGTTGTGCTAAAGAATCAATTTTATTTTCAGTTTCAAGAGCCAAAAGAGACCGTCTGATGAGCTTAAATTTTTCAGCAAAAAATAAGTCTAAACCATTCAATAATTCTTCTTTTTTCAAACTAGTTAAAAAACCCAAATGCCCCGTATTGATACCTAATATTGGAATTTCAGAATCTCTAACCACTGCAATCGACCGAAGTAGGGTGCCGTCACCACCAAATGAAAATAGAACATCAAATTCTTTTGAAAGGAGCTTTTCCGCACTGAACAATTGAACAGGTGAATTTTTATTTTCAAAATAAGGCCCCATCGATTCTATCAAAGCAAAATCATGCTTCTTGTTTTGACAATAATCGATGACTTCTCGAATACAATCAATTGTAATGAGATTATCATATTCACTAAACAAGGCAATTTTCACATTCCTCTATTTGCTATGGCAAGTTACAAAACTTAGGCTTTGAGGTCGCAGTCAGCTTTATTTTATGTTAGAATTATTCACAACCATTAAAAATCATCTATTTTCTTTTGAAACCCTTTTCAATAAGATATTTTTACAAAAAATTTAATCATGACGTCCCTAAGTGTAAATATCAACAAAGTGGCAACCCTTCGAAATGCTCGGGGTGGAAATATGCCTAATTTATTAGAAGTTGCCAAAGACCTACAGCGTTTTGGAGCCCAAGGCATTACAGTTCATCCAAGACCCGACCAGCGACATATTCGCTATGATGACGCTATAGCCCTCCCCGAAATAATAACAACTGAATACAACATAGAAGGAAATCCGATTCCAGCATTTAAAGATTTAGTATTAAAAATAAAACCAACACAGGTCACACTTGTTCCTGATGCGCCTGATGCAATAACTTCCAACTCTGGCTGGGATACGATTAAACACCAGTCTTTTTTAAGAGATACCATAGCCGAATTTAAAGAGGCAGGTATAAGAACTTCTGTTTTTCTAGATCCTGACCCTAAAATGGTTGAGGGTGCTGTAGCAATTCAAACAGATCGCATTGAGTTATACACCGAGGCTTATGCCAAAAACTATCCCAAAGACCCAAAAGCCGCAATTGCTCCTTATCAAGAAGCGGCAAAGTGTGCGTCACGATTTCAACTTGGACTAAACGCTGGTCATGATTTAAGTCTGGATAATTTAGCCTATTTTGCTCAAAACATTCCTGATCTTTTAGAAGTTTCGATAGGTCATGCATTAATTTGCGAAAGCCTTTACATGGGTTTTGAAAACGTCATACCGCTATATTTACATCAACTGCAATTTGGACATACTACATCATAATACCATAGGTTCAGGCTCAAATCACCTAGCGATTTTACATGGATTTTTAGGGATGGGAGACAATTGGAAATCACTCGCTAAGGCTTGGTCTAAAAAAAACTTCAGCGTTCACCTTATTGACCAACGTAATCATGGGCGAAGTTTTTGGTCCCCTTCTTTTGACTATCAGCTCATGGCCCAAGACCTTCTGCATTGGATGGACAAACAACAAATTGGACAGCTATCTTTATTAGGGCACTCTATGGGTGGCAAAACAGCTATGACATTTGCTTCTGAAAATGCTGATCGTATTGATCGACTACTAATTGCAGATATCTCACCACGGGCCTATCCTCCCCATCATGAACTTATTTTATCTAGTCTGGCCGCATTAGATTTTAATAAAATTAAAAACAGAAAAGAGGCTGATGAAGCTTTGGCTGTTCAAATTAAAGAGCTCTCTACACGTCAGTTTTTACTCAAAAATCTTTATTGGAAGAACCCTGAACAGTTAGGGTTAAGGGTAAATATTGAAGTGTTACAAACAAAAGGCACCACCATTGGCAAGTCATTGGCAAAGAACACTGTTTGTAAACTACCTACCCTATTTCTTGCTGGTGGAAACTCACAGTATATACTCCCAGAGGACCACCTTTTAATTAAAAAGCACTTTCCTAAAGCAGCATTGGTCACTATTCCTAAAGCAGGACACTGGCTTCATGCTGAAAACCCTCTTGATTTTTCTAAGGCAGTGCTTCAATTTTTAGAAGGTTGATTTTTTTTATTGATATAACAACCTTTTTATATTCTGTGAAATTTATTAGGATTTATGATTCTAGAGCGTTCTCAATTGTATTTTTGTGCGCAATTCAACCACTATGGAAATAGAAATTCGAAAAGCTACAATTGAAGATAGTGCCGCTATTTTAGCTTTAATTAAAGAATTAGCTAAATTTGAGCGTGAGCCGGATGCTGTTATTGTTTCGCAAATTGATATAGAAAAACATGGCTTTGGGCAAAATCCCCTCTTCGAATGTTATGTTGCTGAAGTTGACCAAAAAATAGTTGGAATGGCCCTTTTTTATGCTCGTTACTCAACATGGAAAGGTCCTACTTTGCATTTAGAAGATTTAATTGTGACTGAAAAAATGAAAGGGAAAGGTATAGGAACAGCTCTCTATAGTAAATTCATTGAGTATGGTTATTCTAGTGGAGTAGCAAGAATAGAATGGAATGTGCTTGATTGGAATGAACCCGCAATTTCTTTTTACGAAAAGAGCGGAGCTAATGTGCTGTCTGATTGGAGAACAGTTCAAATGCATCGAGAGCAGATGAAGCAGTTTTTGAATAATTCAAAAAAACTATGAAAATATTTAAGTTTGGAGGAGCCTCTGTAAAAGATGCAGATGGAGTGCGTAATGTTTTTGATTTACTCAAAAGTGTAGGGTACCAAAATACACTGATTGTAGTATCTGCCATGGGAAAAACAACCAATGCAATGGAGGCTATAGTGGATCACTATTTCAATAAAGCCGGAAGTGTGTCTCAAAGTATTTTTGTGGTCAAAAGGCAACACATTGAGATCCTTAATAATCTCTTTCCAAATAATAACCATGAAGTGTATGGAGAGGTAAAAAAGCTATTTGAAGCCTTGGATAATTTTTTAGTTCATAACAAATCAACAAATTTCAGTTTTGTATATGATCAAATCGTAAGCTTTGGTGAGTTATTGTCTACAAAAATTATAGCTCATTATTTCATTCACCAAGGTCTTGAAATGGAATGGGTAGATGCCCGAAATTGTGTCAAAACAGACGCTTACTATAGGGACGCAAATTTGGATTGGGAGACCACTTCAAAAACCATTAAAGACAACATATCAAAAGAGAAATTAGTAATCACTCAAGGTTTTATAGGCAGTGATGAAAACAACTTTACCACCACATTGGGAAGAGAGGGATCAGACTACAGCGCTGCAATTTTTGGATATGCACTCAATGCTGAATCAGTCACCATTTGGAAGGATGTCCCGGGGGTGCTGAATGCAGACCCGAGGCATTTTGACAATACCACATTGCTACACCAAATATCCTATAGAGAGGCCATAGAACTTGCTTATTATGGCGCTTCTGTGATTCACCCAAAAACGCTTCAGCCTCTTCAACGAAAAGAAATTCCACTTTATGTAAAATCTTTTCAAAACCCCACTGCTGAGGGTACAGCAGTAATGAAAGGAAAAACACTTATTCCTGAAACACCCTGTTTTATTTTAAAAAAACAGCAAGTGTTGCTTCGTTTGTTTTCACTCGATTTTTCATTTATTGTAGAGGACAATATAAGTGCCATTTTTGCTCTTTTGCATCAATATCAGATGCGGGTAGAACTGGTTCAAAATTCAGCAATAAGTTTTTCGGTTTGTATTAATAATAAATATGGTCGTTTAGAGGAACTTGTTACGGCTTTACGGGCTCGTTTTAGAGTGGAGGTTTCAGAAAATGTGGATCTCTACACAATTCGCCATTTTAACAGAGAGGCCATTCATCTAATCAAAAACTACGACCGTCCAATTCTTTTAGAACAGCGAACGCAACAAACCGCTCAGTTTGTTTTAAACTAAATTCCCAAACTACCTATTGAGAAAGATTTTCTTTCACAAATTCTTTGCAATAAGCAGCAATGGCTTCATTTGTTTGGTCAAACGCAGCTTCTATTTCATCATTTGTACCCTTTAATTTTGATGGATCAAAAAAATTTTGGTGTACCCTTACTGCCTTTTTAGAAGGAATCACTGGACAGTTTTCAGCAGCATGATCACAAACAGTGATAATATAATCAAACTCTACGGCTAGATATTCATCAACATGATTGGAAGTGTGGTGACTAATATCTACCCCTGCTTTTGCCATGCTATGGATAGCTTTAGGATTTACACCGTGAGTTTCAATTCCAGCACTGTAGATAGTGGAAGTTCCACCGCTATAATAGTTGAGCCAGCCTTGGGCCATTTGACTTCGGCATGAATTTCCTGTACAGAGCACAAGCACATTTTTCATAGTTTTAAAAAGTTTGTTTTGATTTTGTCAATAATAGTAGTCGCTAATTTGAGATGGCTTTCATGTGTCCAACCTCCAACATGTGGGCTGAGTAATACATTTTCAGCATTTAATAAATAGCGTAATGCAGAGGGATAATTATTTTTTTCAAATGTATTTGAAAAAGAACGCGATTCATATTCTAAGACATCCAAACCAGCTCCCAACACTTTTCCTGTTTTCAATCCTTCAACAAGAGCTTCTGTATCGACAATTTTTCCGCGTGAGGTATTCAAAAGCCAAATGGGATGGGCTACCTTTGAAATAAAACGTTTATTGATCAAGCCCATTGTTGACTCATCTTGGGGTAGGTGTAGACTAATTACTTCTGCTTTTAAAAGTAAGGTGTCCATGTTCACTTGTGTAGCGTATTCATCTCCCAGCCCTTCTCGAATGTCATAACATAACGTTTTGACCTCCATCCCTGCTAATTTTTTAGCAAACTGCCTACCGGTATTTCCATATCCGATAATACCAACGGTTTTGCCCTCAAGTTCCCATCCTCTGTGTTCTTCTCTAAGCCATTGCCCGTTTTGAATAGAAATGTGACCTAGTCTTAACTTATTCATTAGACTCAATAGCATCCCTAGCGCGTGTTCTGCCACAGCATTTCTATTTCCCTCTGGAGCAGCAAAAAGTTGAATTTTTTTCTTTTCGGCATAGGTCAAATCAATATTTTCAAGACCGGCACCCAAACGGGCAATAAATTTTAAATTAGAAGCAGCATCAATGACTTGTTGATCTATTGGAAAACGACTTCGAATTACTATACCGGTATATTTATGGAGCTGAGGTAAAAGAATTTCTAGTGGAGTGGAATAGGCCAATTCATTGTTGAACCCCAATTTTTGTAATTCCTCAATCAAAATGGGATGGTTTTCATCAACGTGGAGAACATGCAAGGGTTTCATCAAAATCCTAAAGCCAATTTTGCTATATAAAAAAAGAGAAAAATTCCAAAAATATCATTGCAGGTTGTGATAAAGGGTCCTGTTGCTATGGCAGGATCAATCCCTCTACGGTCTAAAATGATTGGGACAAAAGTGCCAACAAGTGCGGCTACTATAATCACTAAAAGCATAGAGCCTGCAATGGTTAGGCTAACTACAATTTCTTGTGCAATAAGGCGTCCAAAAAGAAGGAGTATGATTCCCAATGCCAGTCCATTAATTAAACTGAGTCCAACTTCTTTTAGCAACCTTGAGAACAAGGATCCTTTGACGGTGTCGTTGGCCAATCCTTGCACAATGATTGCAGAAGATTGAACTCCAACATTTCCTGCCATCGCTGCTATTAGAGGAGTATAAAAAAACAAGTTACGCAGTTCAGGTTTTTCCATCACATTTTCAAAACCCTGTAAAATAAAAACACTTCCTAATCCGCCTAAAAGTCCCAAAAATAACCAAGGTAATCGAGCCCGAGTTAATTCAAAAATACTATCATTGGCTTCAACATCATTTGAAATACCTGCGGCTAACTGATAATCTTTTTCAGCCTCTTCTTTGATTAAATCAACTATATCATCAATAGTAATGCGACCCAAAAGCTCTTTTTTTGCGTTAATTACAGGAATAGCTTCCAAGTCATATTTAGACATGATTTTTGCGACTTCATCTCCTTCCTGTTCTGCAGTCACATAATCCACATTAGGGATATAGATGTCTTTTACTTTTGCTTTAGCATTTGCAGTTATTAAGTCTTTGAGAGACAGCCTTCCTTTGAGCCTGTTTTTTTCGTCCACCACATAAATAGAATGAACTCGAGTAACATTTTCAGCTTGAGTTCTCATTTCATTAAGGCATTTAAGTACACTGAGGTTTTCTTGCACTTTGACCAACTCCTTTGCCATAAGGCCACCCGCTGTATTTTCATCATAAGTTAATAGTTCACGAATGTCTTGGGCGTGATCATCATCTTCTAATTGTAAAATCACTTTTTGCTGTCTTTCTACAGGGAGTTCTGAAATCAAGTCAGTGGCATCATCAGTATCTAATTCTGCAATTTCTTCTGCAATTTCTTTGACCGATAATTTTTCTAAAATACGCTCTCGAATATCTTCATCCAATTCTGCGAGGGCATCTGCTGTAGTGTCACTGTCAAGGAGCTTGATGAGATAAATAGCGTTATCAGTGGACAACTGCTCTAGAATTTCAGCAATATCAGCATAATGTAACTTCTGAAGTCGTAGTTTTAGCTTTTTAGACTGCGTAGTTTCGATAAGTGCTTTGATGGAGGAGAAAAACGCAGCATCTATTTCAAAGTTGGCCATCACTTATCCGTTTTGTGAGTTCTACAAAAGATTGCCCCGAAAGTTTTTCTGGGCGCAAGTCAAAGATACTATCTTCTCTTACATTTTCGGGTATACCTAATGTTTTTAAACTGTTACGAAGTGTTTTTCGTCTTTGTTGAAAGCTTAACTTGACCACTTTAAATAATAATTTCTCATCACAATTTAAAGTGTAATTTTCTTTACGTTGAAATTGAATTACAGCAGAATCTACATTAGGCGGAGGGATAAATGCCCCTGGTGGCACCTCAAATAAATAACTGGTTTCATAAAAGAGTTGTACGAGTACAGAAAGAATACCATATTGTTTTGTTCCTGGGGCTTCACAAAGTCGTTTTGCCACTTCCTTTTGAAACATACCTGCAAAAAAAGGTATTCGATTTCTATGTTTCAATACCTTAAAAACAATTTGAGAAGAAATATTGTAAGGAAAATTACCTATGACAGCAAAAGGAGCATTCCCAAATAACTCATCAAAATCTAATTTTAAAACATCTTTTTCTATGATGTGATTCCGCAAAGCTGGATAATGCTCTTTTAAATAGGCAACAGATTCTGAATCAATTTCAACCAGCTTGAGTTGATGTTCTTGCTTTAAGATGAATTGGGTAAGCATTCCCATTCCAGGTCCAATTTCTAATACAGAAAAATTCTTCTGGTTTGGAAGCGTAAGTGCAATTTTTTCAGCTATGGATACTTCTTTGAGAAAATGCTGACCTAAATATTTTTTGGCATGAACCCGTTTCATGATATAGAATGGATGATTTCCAACTGGGTATCAAATCGCAATACTTTACCACCAAAGCGTTTTTTCTCAGCAGCCTGATCGCTGTCTCCATATTGATCTAAGTAGGCTTGGAGCTCAGCTTTAGATGAGGCTACAAATTGTATAGCATAGTTCAAACTTTCTATCGCATCAGTTTGAATCTTCAAAATATTTATTGCCTCAAAAGCACCGCACTCAAAAACGGAGGGCAAATGACTTTCTTGCATCCATCGCAGCCATTCTTTTTCTATTTCTGGATCAATTTGAGAGGTTACATTGTAGATTATCATAGGCTTAGTTGATCCATTCAAAACCAGTATAGGGTACCAACACATCAGGAATTTTAATTCCTTTGGAAGATTGGCAGTTTTCTAGTAATCCAGCAACCACCCTTGGTAGCGCAAGTGCACTTCCATTCAGGGTGTGTACTAGTTGCTTTTTTCCTTGTTTATTTTTGTACCTCAACTGAAGGCGTTCAGCTTGAAAACTATTAAAAGTTGAAACCGAACTAATTTCTAACCAGCGATTTTGGGCGGTAGAAAAAATTTCGAAATCATAGGTTAATGCTGCTGTAAAGCCCAAATCACCTGCGCAGAGGCGTAGAATTCTGTAGGGCATTTGAAGGTCTGCTAACAACCCCTTTACGTGGTTAACCATCTCTTCAAGGGCTGCAGAAGCATTTTGAGGTTCTTCAATTCGCACAATCTCTACCTTGTCAAATTGGTGCAATCGATTGAGTCCTCGAACATGGGCACCATAACTTCCAGCCTCTCTTCTAAAACAGGGAGTATATCCAGTTAAACAGATGGGAAGTTCCTTAGCTTGCAAAAGTTGATTTCTGTATAGGTTGGTTAAAGGAACTTCTGCAGTCGGGATTAAAAACAAATCGTCTTCTGGAACTCGATACATTTGTCCTTCCTTATCGGGCAATTGGCCTGTGCCAAAACCTGAGTCTGCATTAACCAAATGTGGTACTTGCATTTCTTCATATCCAGCAGCTGTATTTTTATCTAGAAAATAATTGATTAAAGCTCGTTGTAATCTTGCTCCTTTTCCTTTGTAGACAGGAAAACCAGCTCCTGTGATTTTACTCCCTAACTCAAAATCTATGAGACCATATTGAGAAGCCAATTCCCAATGGGGGAGTGCATCATCAGCCAATTTAGGAATCTCACCTTCAGTAAAAACTATTTTATTATCCTTTTCAGAAGTTCCATTAGGAACAAGATCATGCGGGATGTTTGGGATCTGTGTTCTTAGATCGTGTAAGGCTGCCGTGGTTTGCTGTAGAGATTCTTGAAGCGTTTTTGACTTTTCTTTAAAGGCAACTGTTGCTGCTTTCAATTCATTAGCCTCTTCAGCTTTTCCTTGTTTAAAGAGCATTCCAATTTCTTTCGCTTTTTGATTGGCTTGGGCCAGAATGTTGTCAAGCTCATTTTTTTGCTCACGTCTTTTTTGATCCAAGGCTATAATTTCGTCAATAATGGAGAGAGGTTTGAACTGACGTTTTTCAAGACCAGCTAATATGGTGTGTTTGTTTTCTCGAATATAGTTTAGTGAAAGCATGACCAGATTTTTGCAAAGCTAATGATTCTCAAAAATTTTGTTCAATATGTTTTAAGCAAAATGCTTTGTCTTTTTCAATTTGATCTTTTAATGCACTGAGTGAATCAAATTTTTGTTCATCTCTAATTTTTAACAGCAAACTTATCACTAAAGTTTGACCATAAAGATCCTTATTAAAATTAAAAAGGTGAACTTCAAGTGAAGGTTCTGTTGCCTTTAGTGTTGGACGAATTCCATAATTCATCACTCCATAAATTTTTTCCCCTTCATAAAGGATAGTAACCAAATAAACTCCTTTTGCTGGAAGGAGCTTATAGATAGATTCTACTTTAATATTGGCGGTAGGAAAAGAAATGGTTCTTCCAATCCTGTCACCTTCTACCACTTTTCCTCTAATTTGGTAAGGTCTGTTCAAATATTTATTGGCTGTTTCTATATTTCCAGCGGTTAAGGCTGCTCTAATTTTTGTTGAGCTTACGGCAATTGAAGAGACTTCTTGGGGGGCAATGGTGCTCACTTCAAAGTTATAGGTGCTACCTAGCCCTTTTAAATCTTCTGCTGTAGCTTCTCTATTGCGTCCAAAACGGTGATCATAACCTACGATCACTTTAGAGGCATGAAGTTGATCAATCAAAATGTTTCGGGTGAATTCTAGTGCACTAAGTCGAGAAAAACGCTCAGAAAACGGGTGGATTATTAGATGATCTATCCCAAGGGCTTGCAAAGCTTCTTTTTTTTCTTCCATCGTATCAATCAACTTTATACTCTGATCCTGCTGTAAAATCATTCTTGGATGAGGAAAAAAAGTTAGAACATTAGCAAACAAATCTTTTTGTTTTGCTTCTAGAACCAGAGATTCAAGAATTTTTTGATGCCCTAAATGGACCCCGTCAAAAGTGCCAATAGTTAGAATACAAGATTTTGTTTCTTGGTATTGGTCGAGGTGGTTAAGTTGCTTCATGAACTAATTACTCTCGCATATTATAAAAACAAAAATAAACCATATCTCACGCTTTCCATTAAAGATTGCTTATTTTTAGTTTTTATTAGTGCATTGAAAAAGAAAATTTTTGTTATTGCTGTGGTTGGGGTGTTGTTTTTTATACCTCAATTTTTAATCAGTCAAAACTATTGGGCTAAGACCACCAACGTACCTCTTAAGAAACAACGAAAATTGACTGTGGGGTCAGCCTATTTAACACTAGACCAAGAAAAATTTGAAAAGGAATTTTATAACAAAATAGCTCAAAAGCAACCTTCTCAAATAGCCCTTATAAACGAAAAGGGAATTCTTGAAATTTTTGATCTGCAAGAGGCGCCTCTTCTATCTGAAGCGTTAGCAAAAAAATTTCACAAACTAAAGAATTATACAGGTAAAAGTACCACTAGACCTGACGTAAAGCTTCGACTTAGCATAAGCCCGCAAGGGGTCAATGCGTGGATGAGACTACCAAACCAAGAAGATTATTTCATTCAACCGGTTCGCAATGCAAAAAAGCTCCATTTTAGTTATATAAAGAAGGGTCAAAATCTCAATGACTCGTGGCAGTGTAAAACTCTTAGTCCCCCAAAAAAGAGTAAAACTGAGTACAAGAAAAAACTAAAACGAAATCTAGAGATGCGTACGTTTCGAATTGCTATTGCGACTACTGCAGAATATACAACCTTTTGGGGTGACGATGACGACAGCAATGGGTCCAACAAGGAAGATGCATTAGCGGCTGTTGTAAGTACTTTAAACAGAGTAAATGAGATTTATGAAAATGAATTACAAATTCACCTTGAACTCGTTACAGATACAACTTTGGTTTATACTGATCCTATGTCAGATCCTTTTACCAATGATTTAAGCGAAGAAATTCAAGAAACACTAGACAATGAAATAGGGGATGATTCTTATGATGTGGGTCATTTATTTGGGTATGGTACGCCTAATGGAGATGCAGGATGTGTGGGCTGTGTTTGTGTTTCAGGGAGAAAAGGGAGTGCTTTTTCTAGCCATTCTTTTGAAGATCCTTTTGGGGCAGAATATCGCAATGACTATTTTGATCTTGACTATTTTGGTCATGAATTGGGACATCAATTTGGTGCTTATCACACCTTTGCTTTCCAGGTGGAGGGATTTGGCTATAATGCTGAACCAGGAAGTGGTACAACCATCATGGGCTATGCAGGTATTTCTGGAAATGACGATGTGCAAAGACATGGTGACGCCTATTTCCATTTCTATAGTCTACAGAACATTAATGAATATGTAGCTGAACTGCCTTGTGGATCTACTTCTCCAATTACAACAACTGCACCCATTGCAAATGGAGGCCTTGATTATTTTATACCTACTGGAACAGCCTACGAGCTCAAAGCACAAACTCCTTTAGAAAATGAATCGGTCACCTATTGTTGGGAGCAACTGGATAGCGGAGGAGTTACTCAAGACAACTTTGGCCCTCAAAACGCTACTGGACCTCAAGCTAGATCTCTCCCTCCTTCTTCCGAGCGCAGTAGATTTATTCCCAACATGAGTCAAATTTTAAAGGGTAATTTAACTCAAACTAATCCTCAATTAAATCAAGATTGGGAAACCGTTTCTGATGTGGGGCGTCTGCTCCGTTGGGGTCTCACTGTTCGAGAAACCCAAAACAATCAAACACTATTGGGGCAGGATGAAATTGAGATTGAAGTAGTTGAAAATTCTGGTCCTTTTCAAATCACCTCTCAAAGGGACAGAAACATTGTGTGGGAAGCAGGAACGAAACAGCGCATTCTCTGGGATGTTGGGAATACCTTTGAAGCTCCGATTGGAACAGAAACAATAAGCATTTATCTCTCTGAAAATGAGGGTATAGCGTATTCCTACCTATTATTAGCGAATACCTCTAATGACGGTGAGGCAGATATTATTGTGCCATCCAGCTTAGACCTCTCAAGAGCGCGAATAAAAATAGAAGCTGATAATTCAATTTATTTTGCCATAAATGAGGCCTTTATCGAAGTACAATCAAGAGATTTTGTTCTTTCTTTTGATGCCTTTTCTCAGAAAATTTGTAGTTCAAATGAGGTAGAGTATGATTTTGAAATTAAACGGTTTTCAGGACATGATGATGCCATAGCCTTAACAATAAATGAGTTGCCTCAAGGTCTTTCAGCTTCATTTTCGAAAGCAGTATATGGAATTTCAGACACTCGAGGTAAAATTGTTATTAGTGGGTTGCAGACATTAGACCCTAATGATTTTGATTTTGAAGTCCTTGCCAACAGTGGATCGTTGAGTTATGATTTTCAATTTGATCTTGCACTTCGGTCCGAATCAATTCCGTCACCAGAACTGTATTATCCAAATGAGGGCGTTCTTGCGGCAAACCTGACTCCCAATTTTAGATGGAGTCCTTCTGTCAATGTAGATTATTATACCCTTCAAGTAGCTGAAGAGGCTAATTTCCAAGAAATTATTCATGAAATTATGGTCTATGATAATGAATTTAATGAGATTCAGTTGGAAGAAGACAAATCTTATTATTGGAGAGTTAAAGGACATAATGAATGTGGAGTAGGTGATTTTTCGGAGGGTAATTCATTCAGAACATCTTTACTTTCATGTGTCACTCTTTCGGCTTCGAATGTACCTTCACCAATTGCTGATGCCACTATTGATGTGCCACAAACAACTGCTTTTACAATCCCAGTAGGGTATGATCTTCCTATTGAAGATGTGAACGTTAAGATTGATGTTGAACACAATTGGATAGAAGATTTGACCTTAGTTCTAGTAGCCCCAGATGGCACTCCTGTTTTATTGAGCAGACAACTTGGAGGCAGCAATTCTAATTATGAACAAACCCTCTTTGATTCAGAAGCTTCTGAAAGTATTTTTGGTGCTTCAGCTCCTTTTAAAGGATCATATACTCCAGTTGAAAGTCTCAAATCATTTTATGGAAAAAGTGCATTGGGAAATTGGACTTTGGAAGTCACAGATTCCTATTCTGAAGATAGTGGCACTTTGAATTTGTTTGAGTTAGAATTCTGTTTGTTAGGAATAACGTTACCCAATAGTGATGAAGATTCGATTTTAGACGAAAATGACAATTGTCCTGAGGTGGCCAATCAAGATCAATCAGATATTGACAATAATGGCATTGGCGATGCGTGCGATGTTTTTTCAGCAAAAAATATTACCCTTTCAAAAAACAATGTGAGTTGTATTGGAAAATTTAATGGAAGCATCTCATTAAGTGCTCTGGCTCAATTTGACTATTTGGCCTCAATCAAAGGATCCAATAATGTGGATAGGGTTATTCGCTTTTCAGGAGATGAGGACGGAACGCTTACTGGATTAGGAGCTGGACTTTATGAAGTTTGTGTGACGAGTGATGATTTTACTTCTTTTGAATATTGTTATGACGTACAAATTAGAGAACCAGAGGAGTTAGAAGTTCAGGCTGTAGTCCAAAATAGTGAGCAAGAAGTAACTGTTTTTCTTAAAGGTAGTGATTCATATATGATCAATTGGAATGGAAGAAAATATGAGGTCGGAGCGTCAAAAGAGAAAATAAATTTTCCATTAACACAAAAATGGAATCGCTTAGAAGTTAAAACAGCTTTGCGTTGTCAAGGTAGTTTTGAAACATGGATTGCAAGAGAAAGTGAAGTGTCTGTGTTTCCCAATCCTGCGCAAAGAAGTGCTAGTGTACTTTTACCTGAAAGATCAAAAGCTGAAAACATTCGTCTTTTTGATACTTCTGGCAACCTCATATGGCAAAAACAAATTGAGAAAACTAATTCTCCTGAAGTTCAAGTTCCTGTGACACATCTTTCCCCTGGATTGTATTTGATCTTAGTTAAATATCCAACATACCAAACCCAGTTAAAATTGATTAAGGAATGAGAAAAGCCGCAATAATTTTTTTGTTATTCTCTCTATGGTCTTGCAAACCAGATCCAATTCCAGAGCCTATTGCCGCTCAATTGTTGGCGCCTGTAAATCTTGACAATTGTTCTACCGCAGATAAAATTAATAACAATGAAAGTCAGGTGAGTTTTTTGTGGAGTACTGCTCTTCATACAGATGATTATGAATTGGTTATTCGCAATCAAAGCACTGGAATTTTAATTCGAAGAACCACTCTTTTAACCAGTTTAAACCAAATTTTACAACGTGGTTCTTCTTACAGTTGGTGGGTAATTTCAAGATCTGAAGCCTCAGATATAACCTCTAAAAGTGAAGTTAGGTATTTTTATTTAGAGGGTGAGACAGAGCAAAAACATGCCCCTTTTCCAGCCGCCTTAGAATTTCCTGAAGAAAATGCAGTGGTTTCTCTGTTAAATAATACTATAACTTTTGAATGGGAGGGAAGCGACCTAGACAATGACATAGCTCACTATGATTTGTATGTGGGTACTGAAGAGGAGACTATTTCAGTAGTGGCTGAAAATATAACTCAGAGAGAAAGCGAGCAACAACTTGTGTCAGGCACCACCTATTTTTGGCAAGTTATTACAGTGGATAGAGAAGGTAATTCTTCAGAATCTCTTATAAGAGAGTTTACCACAGAATAGGTTTATGTCCCATTAAACTGATTCATTGTGTTTTGCGCACCTTGAAGACAATAAGAATGAATAATATCTTTTGTTTTTTGCAGTCTTTCAGTGAGCATTTCCATTTCCTCTTTTTCCCAATGTCCTAAGACAAAGTCAACTTGATTGAAAATTTTGGACTCCTGACCAATTCCAAAGCGCAACCTTGCATAGTTGGGCGTGTTTAGTTGAGCTTCTATGTCTTTCAATCCATTATGCCCTGCTGCGCTTCCTTTTGTTCGAAGTCTAAGAGTGCCAAAGGGGAGGTGTAAATCATCTGTCAATATTAAGATATTTTCAAGAGGAATATTTTCTTTTAATGCCCAATAGCGAACTGCTTTTCCACTTCGGTTCATCAGAGTAGAGGGTTTAATACAAACCATTTGTTTGCCTTTAATTTTAGTTTTTCCAACAGTAGCGTATTTTTCTACGGTAAACTCAAATTCTTGTTCTTTGGCTACGTAATCTAAAATGCTAAATCCAATATTATGTCTCGTGTTTTCATACGATTGGCCAATATTTCCAAGCCCTACAATAAGAAATTTATGCATAGCTAAGGGGGTTGGTTTTTTGTTCAAAAATTTTTTTAACCACGATTTCATTTCGCTAAAATAAAAAAAGCGCCCCTAAAAATAGGGCGCTCTGGAAGTTCAGCAACTAAACATGTCTATCAGTTTGCCTCTTCTGCTGGAGTTTCTTGAGATGCCTCCACTGCTCCATCTTCAGCTGCAGTTTCATCAGTTTCATCTTCGGGTAGCATACTCTTGGAGACTCTTGAGGTTCTCACTTGACATACCACTGTATTGTCAGGATGCATAAAAGAAAAAAGGTCACTTTCTAAATCGGCAGTGTAGAGTTTGCTTCCTAATTCTAATGCTGAGATGTTTGCTACAATAAAATCAGGAAGATTTTTTGGAAGAGCCTTCACTCTGAGCTTACGTTTGTTTAAACTTAAAACTCCCCCACTGTTGATTACCCCAGGCGCTGTTCCTTCAACTTTAACAGGAATATTAAGCGAAATTTCTTTGTCTTCGAAAAGCTGATAAAAGTCAATATGAAGAATTTTATCATTTACAGGATGGAATTGAATGTCTTGCAATATAGCATCCACTTTTGTTCCGTCACTAAGATTGATCACCACGGTATGTGCATTGGGTGTGTAAACTAGCTTACTGAAATCAAGTTCAGGTGCAGCAAAGTGAAGTGGCGTATCGCCCCCATAAAGCACACACGGAACCTGTCCAGCATTACGTAAGGCCTTGGTAGCAACCTTGCCTACGCTTTCTCTTTTAGATCCATTGATTGTGATAGATTTCATTATTTCTACGTTAAATTACATTATAAATTTTGAGCTGATCGATTTATTAAAATGCACATTGTGCATTACTTCAGCAAATAATGGGGCGCAAGATAATACTTTTACTTTAGGATGGGCTTTTTTTGGAGGAATAGAATTAGAAACAATTAAAGATTCTAGTTTTGAAGCTTCAATTTTCTCATAGGCATCACCAGATAAGAGCGCATGGGTACAAATAGCTCGAACAGATTGGGCTCCTCGCTCCATCATCAAATCTGCCGCTCTTGTGAGTGTTCCGGCTGTGTCTACCATGTCGTCTACCAAAATAACATCACTACCTGTAACATCACCGATGAGTTCCATATGTGAGATTATGTTGGCTTTGGCCCTCTGTTTGTAGCAAATCACCACATCACTTTGTAGAAACTTAGAATAGGCATAGGCTCTTTTAGATCCGCCCATGTCTGGAGAAGCAATAGTTAAATTTTTTAAGTTAAGCGATTTGATATGAGGTAGGAAAATGGTAGAAGCAAAAAGATGGTCAACAGGCTTTTCAAAAAAGCCTTGAATTTGATCGGCGTGTAAATCCATGGTGATGATTCTTGTTGCTCCTGCGGCTTCTAATATTTTAGCAATCATTTTAGCTCCAATAGGCACACGAGGCTTATCTTTTCTGTCTTGCCTTGCCCAACCAAAATAGGGCATAACTGCCGTAATGTGTCTTGCTGATGCTCTTTTGGCAGCATCTAGCATAAGCAACATTTCCATCAAATTTTCTGAGGAAGGGTGGGTAGAGCCAATGATAAACAATCGAGCTCCTCGAACAGATTCTTCAAAAGAAGGTTGAAATTCACCATCACTATATCGAGAAAAATTGACCTCACCCAGGGGAGCTCCGAATTGAGTTGCAATTTCTTTTGCCAATTCGATACTTTGAGTACAACTAAAAATCTTGACTGGCGTTTTCAAATTTGGTGTTTTGAATGGCAAATTTAAGAATAATTTTTGCCGTTACTAAACTTTAGATTTATTTGCTAAAAAAAACCAATATTTTAGTATTTTTGTCACCCTGCCTTGGTGGCGGAATTGGTAGACGCGCTGGATTCAAAATCCAGTTCTTTCGGGAGTGTGGGTTCGATTCCCACCCAAGGTACACATAAAATCCATAATTGCTTGTTTTACATGATTTTGTGGATTTTTTTGTTCCCAATTAACAACGCCTTGGCGACAAACCTTCTAATTCATTGATAATTTCTAATCGTAAACTTCTTAGGTATTCCCAATACTAAAAAAAGGACATGGGTTTTTAGAAAAAGGATTTTCTTTTGAAACAACAGTTTATGATTTGATATGTAATCCAAACTCTATATTTTAGAGGAATTATTAACCTTAAATCAATTAAAATGAAAAAAATAATCATATTCGTTAGTTTAATTATTGTTTTCTCTTGTGACCAATCGGGTTCAAGAATTGAAGTTTCAGATGAAAAATCTTTAATAATTCAGAAAATATTTGATGAGGTTGCCGCTGAAAGAGTTGACTATTTGGAAGATGTTTTTTCTAATGAAATGAAAATGATCAATTCGAAAAATCAGGAGTTTAATAAAAATCAATTCATTACTGGAGTCAAAGACATGCTCGATCTTTTTGATGACATCTCATTTGACAATGTTGATGCAGATGCTGACGGTTCAGAAATAGAAACCAACTACTATTCTAATGGTAAAGTATGGAGTTCCATATGGAATACTTTTAGCGCAACAGGCAAATATACTGGACAAAAAGTGAATTTCCCATTTCATATCAGCTACAAATGGGAGGAAGATAAAATTAGCGAAGAGTATCAGTTTTTTGATCTAACCGCTTTTGAAAAAGAAGCCACTGCGAGAGCAAGTCAAAATGGCACTAACGAAAAGGTGGGTTTTGTATTAGAATTATCCATAAATAAAGGGCATAGTATTGAAGAGGTTAAATCATTTTTGAAGCAGCTAACTGAATTCATGCGCGTCAATGAACAAGAAGCTTATGATTATGGGTACTATCTCTCTCCAGATGGTAAAAAGATTACCTTAATTGAGAAGTACTTAAACTCTGAAGCAGCTATTTTACATGCTAATAACTTTGAGAATGGACCTAATATGAAACCCTTTTTGGATAAATTCACTATTGAATCCTTCATACTCATTGGTAATTATTCCAACGCCCTAGAAAAGCGAATTAAAGCATACGGAATTTCACCTCGAAAATTAATAGGGGGGTGGACAAATTAACGTTTTTGAGAAGTGCCGTAATTCATTTAGTACAGATAAACAAAGAAGTGTGAAGTCATGGGGATTCTTTTATTTTTAAGTGATTTTAATTCAGCTATATAGACGCCCTCTTACTTAATCCTAAAGGGTTTCTTTTAAATCATCGGTAACTCATCTTCAATAAGTTTAGGGACAAATTTGTATATTGAAGGTTATTAACCATAAATCGATAAAAATGAAACAAGTATTTTTTTTAACAGCTATTTTTTTTACAGTTCTTACTTTTGGTCAAGACATACCATTAGGTAAAAATAAGTTCAAAGCGGACTTTACGGTTGACTCAGTAACTCTAGGTGTAGAGAGTAACCAAGTGAATGTCTCAGGTGATGTCGGGGGAGGTTATGGAAGAGTTTATCTATCTTACATTTTTACTAATAAAATGGAAACAGAAGACGCTGGAGAATTTACTGGATTAGCTTGGACTCAAGCAGGAGAAAATTTCAACAGAGCATCCTTGCAAGGGATTTGGAAGAGAAATGGTAAAATTTTTGAACTGTACACTTTTGATAATGTTACTGATGGAAAGAAAACAGTAGCTAAAGGAATTCTTGATATGGTAAACAAAACCTTAAAATTCGAAGCCAGTCAATTTGAATAAATAATTTAACCTAAATCTATACCCTCCCAAGTGGAGGGTTTTTCATGCCAATGGATACTACACATATCTCCTCTAATTTATCACTTTTGTTAACTTAACCTAATATTTTCCTTGTAGGGATTGTTAGGATGGTTTTAGTGAATTTGTATATATGTGAATGGGATTATAACTCCACTTTATTCAAATCACAGAGTTAACACTAGGCTAATTGGATAAAAGCCAAAAATCAAAATGATTCTTATAATAAGTTGAAAGAGAATCGGAGAAATACTATATTCGTTAACGTTAACGTAGTGTTTTAAATTATTATTTTAAATAGTATATGATTGCCATTCAAAATAACTTACAGCCTGAAGAACTTAGAAAAAAACTCACCAAATTTTGGGAACTCTCTGCAAAAAAAATTCATGCAATAGAAGCCAACTATGATCCAAAAAATGGCGCACCAGTATTTACTTAAAATGGAACTTACACTTCCAGAGGTTGGACTGAATGGACTCACGGATTTCAGTTTGGTGCTGGAATACTACAATTTGAGGCCACAGCCGATCAAAAAGCGCTTACCCAATCGATACAAAACACAGTCGATAAAATGGCTCCCCATGTAAGCCATACAGGCGTGCACGATCATGGGTTCAATAATTTGAGTACTTACGGTAATTTACTTCGTTTGATGCACGAAGGTAAAA
>NTKF01000019.1 GCA_002457295.1 Flavobacteriales bacterium MED-G22 | reverse complement strand
TGAATGTCCACAATTAAATAGGGCAATCTATTCTTATGGAGAACGTATTTTAAAGGATCGTATTAAGAATGGTAGTGATGAAGTAAAAGCTTCAGCTAAAGAAGACATTTTAGTTTTTTACGATCAGTGGGCAACAAACTTTCCAGTCTATAAAAAGAAATCTCAATTAGGTGATGTGATTAGTAAAAAAGCCCAAGCCATGTTGGACTATCAACTGGGTGATCTAAAAACAGTATACAATACTTTTGACGAGGCGTTTACAAAAGATCCAAGTAGTTTTTCCAATCCAAAACACCTTTATAACTATTTCAAAACTTTCTATGATCGCTACAAGCAAAATGATCCTGAAGTAACAACCGAGTTGTTATTTAATAAGTATGAGGAAATCTCTGAAAAGTTTGAAGCGGAGAGTGTTGCTTTAGCCAAGAAATCGGACATAATTTTGAAAAAAGAAGAGGCAGGCACACCACTAAGCAGTCGAGAAGCAAGAAATAAACGAGTGTATGCGGTAAATTCAAATGCCATAGGCACATTTTTATCCAATTTAGATGCCATTATTGCCAAAGAAGCAACATGTGAAAATTTAGTCCCTCTTTACAAAGAAAATTTTGACGAAAACAAGGGAGATGCAATTTGGTTAAAACGAGCTGCAAGTAGAATGGACAGTAAAGAATGTTCAGATGATCCTTTCTTTGTGACTCTGGTTGAAGCGCTTCATAATCTTGAGCCCTCTGCTGATTCAGCCTACTATTTGGGGATCTTAAATGATAAAGGAGGAAACAGTGAAGAAGCATTAAAATATTATGAAGAGTCAATTGCGTTGCAAACGGATGTCTATAAAAAAGCAAAGATTTTATTGAAAATAGCAAATAAATTTAAAGTAGCAGGCCGTAAATCGAAAGCTAGAAGTTATGCAAACAAAGCATTGAGTTTTCAGCCTTCACTTGGGCGGGCCTATCTTTTAATTTCAAATATGTATGCCAGCAGTGCTAACAATTGTGGCGATACTCAATTTAATAAGCGAGCCGTTTATTGGTTAGCAGCAGAAATGGCTAGAAAAGCTGCACGTGTAGATCCATCTCTCAAAAAGATTGCAAACAAAACAGCAGTAAGCTATGAAGGTCGGGCTCCTAGCAAAACAGATATTTTCACTGAAGGGAATCAGGGGCAAGTGATCAAATTTAATTGTTGGATCAGCGGAAGTGTTACTGTGCCTAGTTTGTAAATGGAACTTCAAAGTAGTCAACTAAACTATTTCTTAGTTGCTTTTTTCTTAATTTTAACTACTGCTTGTGTAGACACTTCTAGCACAGCCAAGAAGATCGTTGAAGATAGACAACAACCAGTAGGAACAGCCAATAACATTCGAATGGTTTACACAGATTCAGCAAGAATTCAAGCAATTCTTACTGCTCCAAAGCATATTGATTATACTAATTTGAGTTTCCAATACTCTCTTTTTCCTGAAGGATTAAAAGTGGTTTTTTATGATCTCGAGGGAAATGAAAGTGAACTTAGAGCAGACTATGGAACACTATACAATGCTACAAAATTAATTGATTTGAAAGGAAATGTAGAATTACTCTCCAGTGGTGGAGGCATTCTGAAAACAAATCAACTTTTTTGGGATGCTGATGCAGAATGGATGTTCACAGAAGAACCTTTTACTTTTCAAGACGACGATTATGATTTTGAAGCCATTCGATTGGATGCTGATAAAGAATTCACTAAATTTCAGACAGGTAAATTATTAGGTACCATTAAGGTTTCAGAAGAACCTACTGATAGTCTTGTAGAATGAAAAGTTATCGAATTTCAGAGGTAATATATTGGATTATAGCCATTATTTCATGTTTTGAAGCCTACACCCTATGGAACACAAATACTTCAAAATCATACCTTTTTTTAGGCTTCGCAATTGTATCCATTTTCATGGCATTTTTTAGGCGGCATTTTAGGAAAAAATTTGATCAACGTGCCAAACCAAAAAAATGATAGTCGCTGATAGTGTAGTTTTAATTTGCTTATTGCTTTCCGCATTTTTCTCAGGAATGGAAATTGCTTTTGTTTCTTCAAATCGTATTTTCTTGGAAATAGAAAAAAGACAAGAGGGATTCACTTCAAAAATCCTTAAGCGCATCACAAAAGACCCTTCCCGATTGATTACAACACTTCTGTTGGGCAACAATATCGCTCTTGTGGTTTATGGAATTTTTATGGGTGAACGCGTTTTGAATCTCTTTTTTCCTGAAGCCTTGCTAGTAACTGACCCAGGTTTGCGAATTGTTTTTTACCAAACCCTAATTTCTACTGCAATCATCTTGCTCACCGCTGAATTTTTACCCAAAGTTTTTTTTCAATTATACGCGAACACCTTTTTGAAAATATTTGCACTTCCAGTAGCTTTCTTTTATTTCTTTTTTGCACCAATAACTTTTTTGATAATGGGCTTGACCAACTTCATGCTTAAGTATTTTTTTGAAGCTAAGCCCCAACAAATGCAACTTTCTTTTTCGAAAGTTGAGTTAGGCAACTATATAGAAGAACAATTAGAGTCTACTGACGATAAAGAAAATCTAGATTCTGAAATTCAAATATTTCAAAATGCATTAGAATTTTCAGGGGTAAAAGCTCGTGACGCAATGGTGCCTCGTGCTGATGTCATCAGTGTTGAAATTAATAATTCTGTAGATGAACTTAGAATGCTTTTCGATAATACAGGTTTTTCTAAAATCCCTGTCTATGAAGATAATATTGACGAGATAAAAGGCTATATCCATACCTTCGAAATGTTCAAAAAACCACAATCGTTAAAAAAATGTCTTATGCCAGTAGCTTTTGTTCCTGAAGCTATGCCTGTTCAAGAAGTGCTTAAAATGCTAACAAGACAGCGAAAAAGTATGGCGGTAGTTGTGGATGAGTATGGTGGTACTTCCGGAATAGTGACTATTGAAGATATTGTAGAAGAGCTTTTTGGTGAAATAGAAGACGAACACGACGTTATTGCCCATTTCGAAAAAGAATGGGGAGAAAAAGATTATGAATTTTCAGCTCGTCTTGAAGTTGACTATATCAACCAAAAATATTCTCTTGATTTACCAGAAAGTGAACATTATGAAACCTTGGGCGGCTGGGTAGCCTATCATATGGGAGAAATACCTAAGTTAAAAGAAAGAATTGAGCTTCAATCCTTCAAAGTAAAAATTACAAAAGCAAGCTCAACCAAAATTGAACGCATAAGATTGAATAAAATAGATTGATATCTTAAAACCCTCTAAAGATTTCAAAGCATCTAGTTTTATTTATTCATAGGAATAACTTAATTTCGCAGACGTTTAAAATATATGCAGCATGGCCATTTTAGGAAAAATTAGACAACGATCCGTTTTTTTAATTTTAGTTATTGGGCTAGCCCTATTCGCCTTTGTTATTTCAGGTGTTTTTGGAAACGGCAACCAAGGAGGCAATGCAACAGATCCTGTAGCTGTTATTAATGACGATGAAATTGATATAGAGCAATTTCGAGCCATGGTTGATCAGGCAGAAAGAAACTACAATTTTTCTACCATTCAAGCAGTCAATGTGGTTTGGGATCAGGCTATAAGAAGTAAGATTTTTGAACAAGAACTCAATGCATTGGGAATTGATGCTGGGAGAGAGCAAATAGAACAAATTGTTTCAGGCAATCAATCTTTTGTTCAAGATGCTCGGTTTCAAAATGAAGCAGGTTTTTTTGATTTTGGAATTTTTACAAATTTCATTGCTCAATTGAAAACTCAAAACCCCACAGCCTACGAACAATGGAAATCACAAGAAAGAAGCATTATTGAAATAGCTAAACAAAATATATATTACGACTTAATAAAAGCCAGCAGTGGTTTGACCGAGGCAGAAGCAAAAGCAGCTTTTCATCTTGAAAACGACAATTTGAATTTAAAATATGTTCGTGTGCCTTTCGATTTTGTAGATGACAGCCTAGTAAGTATTTCTCAAAGCGAAATTAAAGCCTATAGAGATGAGAATAAAGACCAATATCAACGCGATTCGTATAGAAATATTCAATATGTGAAGTTTGAAAATGCTGCCACAGAAGAAGATATTTCTTCCATTCGTCTTCGACTAGAAGGACTTATTGACCAGCGTATTGCTTATAATAATGTGTCTAAATTAACAGACACTTTAGAAGGCTTAAAAACGACTAAGCAAGTGGCTGATTTTGTAGATGAATTTTCAGAACAGCCCTTTGATTCTGTTTATAAACCCAAGGGAATTTTGAACAATGAATATGCGGATATAATTTTCGGGTTAAACCCGGGTGAAGTTTTTGGGCCCTACCAAGACGGTAATTTTTATAAAATTTCTCGTATGCTTGATAAAAAGAAGAACGCCTCTATTCGAGCAAGCCATATATTAATCCCTTATGATGGCGCTTCCAGAGTATCTGAAGATGTAACCAGAACAGCAGCAGAAGCTAAAAAAGAAGCCAACAGGATTTATCGTCTTGCCCGCAGAAGGAACGCTAATTTTGAAGACTTAGCAAGAGAATTTTCAGAAGGCCCTTCAAAGTCTTCAGGGGGTGATTTAGGATTTTTTCAAGAAGGTGAAATGGCAGCGCCCTTTTTTGAATTTTGCGATGCAGCTAGAGTGGGAGCAATAGGTGTGGTTGAAACAGAATTTGGATTTCACGTTATAAAGGTGACGGATAAAAATGATTTAGCTTTGATTGCAGACGTCATAGCCGCAATTGTTCCCTCTGATAAAACATCAAATGAAATTTTCAGAAATGCCACTCAATTTGAGATGGATGCCCTTGAATCAGATGATTTTTTAACGACAGCAGAAAATACAAATTATGAAGTTCAGCCAGTAAACAATATAGCTGAACTGGAAGAAAATTTACCTGGATTATTTCAACAACGTAACATTGTAAAATGGGCATTCGATTCCGACACAAAGTTAGGAGCTATTCGACGTTTTACTCTTTCAGATGGCAGTTATGCGGTGGTTCAATTAACAGCTAAACAAAAAGAAGGATTGGCAGAATTAGATGAAGTTGAAAGTGAGATTAGAGCAATTCTAATTAAAAAGAAAAAAGCAGAGTTGATTGTTGAGCAGTTTGAAGCAGTAACCACACTTAAAGAATTAGCTGAAAAAACTGAACAATCTGTTGAAACAGCTTCAGCAATCAATCAAAGTAATGCTACTTTGGTGGGTTCTGGAGAAGAGCCCTATATTCTAGGAGCAGCCTTTTCACTTCCTCTCAATGCGCCTTCTGTATTAATGACAGGTGAAGAGGGTGTTTACAAAATAGAAGTGACACAAAAAAACATTGCACAGGATATTGGAAATTATGATAATTATGCTAAAAACCTTCGTGATGAATCCAATAAACAACTCGACGAAATAATTTTTGAAGCCTTAAAATCCGCAGCTTCTATAGAGGATAATAGAGCCCTTTACTACTAGCTCCAACCCCAATAAAATAAGCATTTTATAGACTTAGGCACGATTGTTGATAAGTGTGGTTTATATTACAATAAAATGCACGATTTATCACCTACTAAAATTCCTTCACCAAAAAGCAATCGCTTATCTGGAACACAATGGCGTTGTATAGGGCAAACAGAGGAGGGCATAGAATACCATGAATTGAGATTTATTTCCTCAACTCAAGTGGAAGGGTGGTCTAAAGAATCTGGTGAAAATCAAGTGGAACAAATGTTCAGTGCTACCTTCATTATCGAAGACGATCATATTATTTTTGAACGACAAGAAGATAGTTTTAAAGCGGTTAAGGCTAAAGATACCCTACTTGCTTTTGTCGATGGAAGTGTAATGGTTTTTCACAAAGTGCCTTAATACTAGTTTTTCAGTATCTCTATAAACTTAAATATAGTAGTATAGCCCTTTGACTTGAAATATGAAGGAGATTCTGGGTTTCCTGAAACCAACATAAAATCTCCTCCCCAAGCACCTAGACTCTTGATTTGCCCACCAAAATCTCTAAATTGACTTTTTTGTAGAGGTTCTCGATTAAGGTATCGACTTACTAAGGTTTCATGTTCGAGAAGCAATTGATTGAATTCCGCTTGATTGTTACATAAGGTTATTGTCTCCGTCAGTTGATTCATTCGTTCAATGTCATGAAAGGGTACACTTTTAGTTCTTTCAATCTCAGCTTGGCTATTTTGTTTTGAATTTTGATAAACAAAAAATAAATTGCTTGCAAATGGTGGATTAAAAGGCACTGGAACTACTTCTGGAGTTAGTTTATTTTTGGTATAATGAATGGCACTCTTTGCAGAAGCACAAGAAATATCATAGCCACTACCACCAAATGTCATATCTAATAAGCTGAAGGGATTCACTTGCGCCCACTGAGCAATATTTGAAATAAGCGTTGATGAGCTTCCAAGACCCCAATGGCGGTCAAATTCTAAATGGGTATCAACCTGTCCTCCGTGACTTAAAAAGGTGGGATTTAGAGCACGTGTTGCCTGTAATATTTGAGTTAGTTTTGTGCCAATTTTTGTTTTTTGAGCTCCTTTTTCTAATAGGTTTTCTAATTCAAATTTACCTTCATACCATATTTCTCCTTGTTGATCAAAGCTCTTCCACAGTAAACAATTTTGGTCCTCTCTTTTATATTGAAGTGATTGTCCATATCGACTTGGAACTGCTAGGGCTTTTGCCCCTGCTAGGACATAATACTCTGCTGTGATAAGAAGTTTTCCGTTACTATGAAATAGTGTTTTCAACCCTGAAATTTTTTCTAACCATTTGAACCTTTGATTTTAAGACCAAAAATCCTTTTCTAATGATGGTGTAAAAATAGGGTTTTTGTTGAGCTAATGCTTTTCTCTAGTAAGCACTTTGTCTCTTTTTTATATATTAGAGAGGTAAACCGGATTGGACATGTTAAAAACTACACTATACACAATCTTAATCCTAAATTGCTATCTTTTAATTGGACAGGAAACCGGTTTAAAGATTGAAGACGTATTAAGTGTTGATTTTCAACCAGAACGCTTAGAATCTATTCGTTCATTGAAAAATGGAGATCAGTATACGACGCTATCTGTTTCCTATGAAGAAAAAAAATCAATAATCTATCAGCATTATTATTCTGGGAAAAAGCGCAAAGCAATTTTAGTGGAAAATGATTCTAATAAAGGAATTCCATTTTTTACTGATTATACATTTTCTAAAAATGAAACTAAGCTTTTGCTTGAAACGGAAATGAACCCCATTTATAGGCGATCAAAGCAAGCTATATATTGGGTATACGATATAGAGAATAAGGCTATAGAAAAACTTTTTCCTCATAAAATTCAAGAACCTTTGTTGTCTCCTAACGGAGAATTTGTGGCCTTTGTCTATCAGCGAAACCTTTACATAAAGGACCTCAAAAAAGAAACAACAAAAAAAATAACCAATGATGGTAGTTTTCAAATAATTAATGGTGTAACCGATTGGGTGTATGAAGAAGAATTTGGTTTTGTTCGTGCGTTTGATTGGAGTCCTGATAGCAGCCATATTGTCTATATGCGTTTTGATGAATCTACTGTTCCTATTTTTTCAATGGATATTTATGGTTTTGACACTTATCCTTTTCCCTATGCCTTTCGTTACCCTAAAGCTGGGGAGAACAATTCTAAAGTGCAACTGTTTGTCTATGAGCTAAACACTGAGACCAACAGAGAAATATCAATAGGATCAGAAAATCCCTATTATATCCCTAGAATTAAGTATGTGGGCAATAAGCATGGCTTGCTTGTTCAAACGCTCAATAGACATCAAAATCACTTAAAATTATGGAGAGTAGATCCATTAAAAAATACTTCAAGTCTCCTTCTAGAGGAAAAAGATACAGCCTATGTGAGCATTCAGGATCATCATAAATTTTTGAATGATGGCACTTTTTTATGGTTGAGTGAACGAGATGGATATTACCATATTTATCATTATGACAATGAGGGCAAACGAATAGAACAACTCACAAAGGGAGAATGGGAGGTTACTGCAATTTATGGGATGAATGAAAAAAATAAAGAGATATACTATCAATCAGTTGAATTTGGTAGTACTAATAGAGTTATATTTTCCCTTGCACTAAAAGGAAAAAAGAAACGCGTTCTAGCTTTTAAATCAGGTTTCAACGGAGCCACTTTTAGTGCAGACAAGAGCTATTTTATTCATTCTTATTCAGACGAACAAACACCACCAAAATATGCTGTATATGATAGTAGAAAGGGAAAAAAGATTCGAGATTTATTAAATAATGAAACATTAAAAACAAAATATTTAAACAAAAAACTACCTTGGAGAGAATTCTCAACAATCAATATAAATGGAGAATCATTGAATGTTTATCTCCTCAAGCCAGCAGATTTTGACCCTTCAAAAAAATACCCTGTTTTATTGTATCAATATTCTGGTCCTGGTTCGCAAGAAGTCAGCAATCGTTGGGGAGATACAAGAGATCTTTGGCACAAAATGTTAACACAAAAAGGGTTCATTGTTGCTTGTGTTGATGGACGAGGTACTGGCTTCAAAGGGGCAGCCTTTAAAAAAGCCACCTACTTGAATTTAGTAAAATATGAAACCTTAGATCAAATTGCCTTTGCCAAGAAATTAGCTGAAATACCCTTTATTGACTCTAAAAGAATAGGCATTTGGGGATGGAGCTTTGGTGGGCATATGGCCTCTCATTGTTTGCTCACAGCAAATGACACCTTTGCTATGGCTGTAGCCGTGGCTCCCGTCACAAACTGGCGTTTTTATGATACTATTTATACTGAACGTTTCATGAGAACCCCTCAAGAAAACCCATCGGGATATGATTTAAATTCTCCCCTAAATTATGCAGAACAACTCAAAGGGAAATACTTAATTATTCACGGATCGGGAGATGACAACGTTCATGTTCAAAATACCTTACGAATGGTAGAAGCCCTTGTTCAAGCAAATAAGCAATTTGAATGGATGATTTATCCTGATAAAAATCATGGTATTTATGGAGGTAACACTCAAAACCACCTTTACACAAAAATGACTAATTTTATTATTGAAAATCTCTAAAATACAAATATGTCAAAACTGCAAAGTGATGCTCTAGACAAAGGCTTCTTTGGGCATCCCAAAGGACTATTGTACTTATTTTTTGCTGAGTTGTGGGAAAGATTTAGCTTCTATGGCATGAGGGCATTACTCACCCTCTACATGGTTAATGTCATTTTTGAGGCCTTGGCCACTAGAGATTTTGCAGCCGCTGCCGTTTATGCTTCCTACGGGTCTTTAGTTTATGCCTCAACTGTAGTAGGAGGAAAAATTTCTGACGTTTTCTTAGGGTTTAGAAAATCAATATACTTGGGTGGTATTCTAATGGCTTTAGGCCATTTTGTTTTAGCCATTGAAAATAATTTAGCTTTTTATCTTGCTCTTGGATTTATTGTGGTAGGAAATGGTTTTTTTAAACCCAATATTTCCACATTTGTAGGCTCGCTATATGAACAAGACGATCCAAGAAAAGACTCTGGATTTACCATTTTTTATATGGGGATCAATATTGGGGGTTGGATTGCACCGTTGTTTTGCGGTTATTTAGGAGCACAATACGGTTGGCATTATGGTTTTGGTTTGGCAGGTATAGGAATGCTTTCAGGACTATTATTTTTTTACAGCGGTGTCCGTTCAGGCGTTTTTGAAGATCGAGGATTACCACCAGAAAACAATAAACTTAACGAATCCTTTTTTCTTATTAAAAGAGAGACCCTAATCATCATTTTAGCTTTTTTAACAGCCCCACTTATTGCATTTCTGCTCTATAGCTATAAGAGTATTGGAGGAGGAGAATCTTGGCTTGGTGATCAAAACATTGTGAATGTTATTTTTAAATTGATAGGTGCTATTATTATCGTTTATATGAGTTATATTCTTTATCATGCTACCACAGAAGAACGAAAAAAGCTTATTGTAGCACTGTGTATCACTCTTTTCATGACATTATTTTGGGGATTTCATGAGCTATCAGGAAGTGTTATAACCCTTTTTGCGGCAAGAAATGTGAACCTCACTTTTATGGATGCTGCCCAGACCAATTCTCTTAATTCAATGTTCATCATCTTGTTGGCTTTGCCAATCTCCTGGTTTTGGACCTACCTCAACAAGAAAAAAAGAAACCCTAGAACCCCTTACAAGTTTGGACTAGGTTTAGTTTTTGCGGGATTAAGTTTTTATGTTTTATCCCTTAGTGGGAATGTGGCTGATGCTAATGGAATGGTTCCTTTTTCTTATTTATTATGGCTCTATTTCTTGATCTCCATTGGTGAACTTTGTATGTCCCCAGTGGGTCTTTCTAAAATAACAGACCTTTCGCCTCAACGAATAGTGGCCTTTATGATGGGAGTTTGGTTTTTATCCTCATCCTATGCTTTTCAACTTGTTGGGTTTATTGGAAAACAACTTGCCATTGAAAGTGATTCCAATGAAATAGGCGGGTTTGAGTCATTAGATATCTATATCGAAGGATTTGAATTAATCGCAAAATATTCATTAGGAGCAGGAATTATTGTAATTTTGTGTGCACCCCTTTTAAAACGATTGATGGGAGGGGTTCACTAAGGCGAAATATGATGAGAACTTT
Source organism: Flavobacteriales bacterium MED-G22 (assembly GCA_002457295.1). Next base: position 12,959 of record NTKF01000019.1, on the reverse strand, counting down.
TTTGTTTGTTTTTTTATTGTTTGGATATACTTCTATGAGTGCCCAAGAAATCCAATGGATGTCTTTAAACGAAGCCCTAGAAGCTCAAAAAAAAGAACCTAAAAAAATATTTATTGACGTTTATACAGTGTGGTGTGGCCCCTGTAAACTTCTTGATAATAAAACATTTCAAAACCCAGATGTAGCTCGTTATATTAGTGAATTTTATTATCCTGTTAAATTTAACGGTGAGGGCACCGAAACTATAAAATTCTTTGAGCAAACCTTCTCAAACCCCAATCACGACCCAAATCGTAGAGGGCGAAATACCACACATCAATTCACTCAATTTTTGGGTATTAAAGGGTATCCGACCATGATTTTTCTTAGTGAACAAGGTGATCCAATTATGCCTTTGGTAGGCTATAAAACCCCTCAACAACTCGAATTGTTTTTAAAAATGATAAAGCAAGGAGACTATCAAATATTTAAAACCTCTGAAGACTTTTTAAACTATCAGAAAAACTTTATTCCTAAATTTAAAGGGTGATTTTTAGTGCTCCTTTTTTTAACGTGTTATGAAAAGGAACATTTAGCTGTTTACAAGTTTTTTCCCAACGTTCAATATTCCAAGATGCATTGCTCCCATCAGCAATGACTAGTTCAAATCGATAGAGTGAAAGCCATCGTTCTAAATTGATTCTTGAATTTTTGGTCAATAGCAAATGAGTTGGAGTATGTGGAAACACAATTGTTTCTGCCTCTTCTCCTATTCGGAGCAGTTTTATTTTGCCGAGAGAGTAAAAGTTGAGCGGCAGCATTGGGGCTACTTCTTTAATATGCAAAGCTATTTTAAAGTCATTCAGAATGGTTGTAGATTTTTTATTTTCAAGATCTCTAACAACAAATACCTTTTCCCCCTTTTGAATAGCAATAATCTCTGCGTTATTCTGATGTAGGATCCATAAAGAATTTTCTTTTTGCACTTTTATTTCTTCGTAAACGTCATATAGATTTAGACTAAGGATTCCAATAAAAAAGAGTAGAAGATAATTTGCCTTAACGCTTTTAAAAAACAACAATAGTGAAAGTAGTACTATATATGTTATACTCAATTCAAATTGATCAATAGTCAGCTCTTTGAGCAAAAATTGATCTTGATTTGCAATAAGGTTGATAAAACCATTTAATAATTCAATTATTTTATCATAAAGCCATTGCCAAAATGGAGGTAGCTTAAAAAATAAACTAAAAAGAAGGGTGCATAGAGTGAGAATTAAAAACAAACTAAAAAAGGGAACAATGACTAAATTAGATATGAAAAATAGCCCCGGAAATTGATTGAAGTAAAAAATACTCAAAGGAGTTACTATCAGTTGAGCTGCCAAACTAATATAGAATGCTTGCACAAAAATTTTAGGTAAATAGTATTTGGGAATAAAAAATTTATGCAAAAGAGGATAAATCCAAAGAATACCAAAAACAGCAGCGTAACTCATTTGAAAACCAATTTTATGCAAATAGGGAGGGTGAATAATGAGAAGCAATAAGAATGAAAGAGTCAGAAAATGAATACTGTTTCCACTTCGATTTGCCATCTGTGCGAAGACTAAAAAAGAAAACATAGTGGCCGCACGAACTGCTGAAGGACTTGCTCCCGAAAAAAATGCAAAGCTCCACAATAAGACCAATACCAAAACCCCTCTAAGGTTGTTGCCCATAGGAACCTTTTTTAAAGGGCTCAATAAAAGGGAGAAAAAGAATGCTAAAATACCCAGATGCAATCCAGAGATGGCTAAAAGATGAATCACACCAGCATTGGCGTAGGCTTCTCTTATTGATTCATCAATAGCATTCCGATCACCCAGCATAAGCGTTTGAATCATTTGCTTGCTTTGCGTTTTCAATCCACTTTTTTGAATTTTATTTAAGACAAAAACCTTCCCTTTTAAGAATGCATTTTGGAGTGATTTTATTGGACCCTTTTTAGCATTTAGTGGTATTGCCTCCTGTAGAGAAAATTGATAATTTATCGATTGTTGGGATAAGAATTTTTTATAATTGAATGTACCTGGATTTTTAGGGGGTGCAATTTCTTTGAGTATTCCTTGTGCGAAGAGAAAGGTTCCTTTTTTGAATGGAGGGGTAAGGCTGTCTTTTTTTTGATAAACTAAAACTTTGCCATTCAAAGAGTTGTTTTTAAACGCTTCTACTTTGGCCTTGTAGCTATGCGAAAATGAATTGGCTCCGTTGTATTGAATAATCTCTAATTGGAGGGTTATAAGTTGCTCTTTAGGGAGGTGATGTTCAAAGTGATTTTTGTTGGGACTATAAAAGTTTTTATAGTTTAAAGCTCCAAGCAACATAAAACTGCAATAAAGAATGAGACATTTTAATGCATGAAACCGTTTAGAAATGATAAAAAGACAAAAAATAGTAACCAATAAATACAATACAAAAACCTTCCATAGTAATGTTATAGAAATGCTGAAAGAAGCACACAATAGCATTCCTAACGAAAACAGAAAGGTGATAATATATATTGGGTTTTTGGGGACTCTCACAAACCTAAAGATACTTATTTAGGTTTCAAATTCAAATATTTAGGAGTGTTCTAAAAGTAAGTTGGCAACTCTTTCACTCGCACCAGGGGGGCCTAATTTTTCCTCTAATATTTTATAATCTGACTTTATATTTTGTTGCCCCGTTGTGCTTAATATTTCTCGCAGAACTTTTATTATATTTTTTTCATTGCATTCGTGTTGAATTAGTTCTCTCACAGCTTCTTTGTCTAAAATTAAATTTACCAGTGAGATATAATTCAACCTTACTAATTGTTTTCCAATGAAATAGGTAAAAAAACTACTCTTATAACACACCATTTGAGGTACGTTAAAAAGAGCTGTTTCTAGTGTTGCTGTTCCACTGGTCACAAGGGCTGCTTTGGCGAAGCTCAACAGGGAATAGGTCTGATTATATACTACTTTCAAAGAAGAGTCTTGAAGCAATGATTCGTAAAAAGTGGAGGAAAGACCAGGAGCTCCTGCAACCACAAATTGGTACTTTGGAAAATGGTATGCAATTTTTAAGAAAAGGGGCAGCATTTTTTTTACTTCTTGTTTACGACTTCCTGGTAAAAGCGCCACAAGTGGAAGTTTTTTTTCAATAGCATTGCGCTCTAAAAAATTGACATCTGGCTTGAGAAAATGTAGTGCATCTCTAAGGGGATGACCTACAAAATGGGTTTTAAAATTATGTCGGTTTTTAAAATAGGCGGATTCGAAGGGAAGAATTACATAAAGAGCATCAAGATTTTTTTTCATATCAGCCACTCTATTTTCTTTCCACGCCCAAACTTGTGGGCTAATATAATAGTGATTTTTAAATCCTTTCTCATGAGCCCATCGGGCTATTCTTAAATTAAATCCAGGATAATCAATGTAGACAATTCGATCGGGGTTAAATTTATCTATGTCCTCTTTACAGAAACGCAGGTTTTTTAAAATCGTGTTGAGGTTGATTAAAACTTCCCAAAAACCCATAAAAGCTAATTCTTTGTAGTCTTTGACAAGGGTGGCCCCAGCATTTTTCATTAACTCTCCGCCCCAGCAGCGGATTTCAGCTTTTGGGTCTTTTTTTCGAAGCGCATGAATAAGGTTAGAGCCGTGTAAATCTCCTGAGGCTTCACCAGCAATAATATAGTATTTCACCAATTATAAAATTTAAGCTAATTAATTTTTAATAAGGCAACCACAACAACAACCAAAAGTGAAATACACACAATTCCAGCAGCAAAAGGGATTTTATTTTTACGAAGGGCCAAAAAGAAAATAGGTAAATTTATTAGTGCACCCAGTGAAATTAAACCACCAAGCTGATTTTTTTGATACATGTATTTCAGGCTTCGTTCAATAGAGTGTTGAGATAAAAAATAAGTGAAAATGAAGACCCCAAACAGGGTCCACAAAAACCCAGTGAAGATACCCCAATAAAATGTTTTATCTTTTAAAAATTCCATGTGTTCAACTGCTGAATGCTGTGGTGGGCTGTCAAATCAAATTGTGTAGGCACTATTGATATATACCCATTTTTCAATGCCCATTCGTCTGTGTCTTCTCCTTTATCTTCATTGATAAAATCTCCAGTGAGCCAATAATATTCTTTTCCTTGAGGATTGGTTCTTTTATCAAATTTCTCAACCCAATAGGCATTTGCCTGCCGACAAATTTTAATTCCTTTAATTTTTTGCTCTTTTGGAACAGGAAAGTTGACGTTTAGTACAACACCCTTTGGAATCAAATTTTCTAAGGCTTGTTGAGTGATTTTTTTGACAAAGGGCATCACTGGTTCAAAATCTGCAGCCCAACGAAAATCCAACAATGAAAAACCTATAGCAGGGATGCCTTCAATTCCAGCTTCAACAGCCGCACTCATCGTTCCAGAATAAATAACATTGATAGAAGAGTTAGAGCCATGATTGATTCCAGAAACACACAAATCAGGTTTGCGATAAAGTAATTCATTGATACCCAATTTCACACAATCGGCAGGTGTTCCTGAACAGCTATATTCCTTTTGTGGTCCTTCATCGAGTTTGATCTGGCTACATTGAAGCGTTGAATTAATTGTTATGGCATGGCCCATGCCTGATTGAGGACTGTCAGGGGCTACAACGACAACCTCTCCTAAGTGATTCATAACTGAAATTAAGGCTCTTAATCCTGGAGCAGTAATTCCGTCGTCATTGGTGACTAATATGAGTGGTTTTTTTTGCATCTAATTAAAAGACAAAGGTATGAAATAACCAGTGAGTTTATTTATATCATTATTAACATCAACTTTTTAGCAGAATCCATATCTTTAGAGTTCCTATAAAATCTAAAAAGACTATGAAAAAGCGATTTTATCTGTATACCGTTGGAATTTCTTTGCTGATCACCACAGTAGTTTATGGTGTCACTGTAAATGAAAAGAATCCTGAAAAAGATAAATTTTTAATGGAAATTATATCTTATGTGTTAGAAAGGGGTCATTATGATCCTAAAACACTAGATGACAAATTTTCTGAAAATGTTTTCTTTGATTTTTTGAAATCGGTAGATGGGCAACGTCGGTTCTTTTTAAATGCCGATATCCGCTCATTGGAACGATTCAAATTTGAAATTGATGATCAGTTCAAACAAACTTCTTTAGATTTTTTTGATAGAGCTTATGACCTTTTGATGGAGAGAATGAGTCAAGTAGAACTTTTATACAATTCTTTGTTAGAGCAGCCTTTTGAGTTTACTGTTGTTGAAAAAATAAATCTCGATTATGAAAATTTGCCCTATGCAAAATCGAACAAAGAGTTAGAAGACAGATGGCGTAAACGGTTTAAGTTAGATATTTTGGAGCGATTCACCACTTTGAAAGAAAATGAGGTGCAGAAAAAAGAGCAAGATCCAGAATATGAAATGAAAGCTGACTCAATTTTAGAGCAAGAGGCTAGAGAAACAACTCTTGACAACATGAAAGCCTTTTTTGAAAGCTATAATGAACTTGAAAGAAAAGACTGGTTTGAATTCTACATCAATGCCATTGTAACCCAATTTGACCCGCATACATTTTATTTTGCCCCTAATGATAAAGAACGTTTTGACATGAGCATTTCTGGTAAGTTTGAAGGAATTGGTGCTCGACTTGAAAAACGAAATGGAGAAGTCAAAATTGTAGAAGTCATTTCTGGGGGTCCCGTATGGAGAGGAGAGCTATTGGAAGTAGGAGATCTTATTCTAGAAGTTGCACAAGAAAACGAAACAGGTATTTCTATTTCTGGTATGCGCTTAGAAGATGCTATAAAATTGATCAAAGGGCCCAAAGGAACAACGGTCTACTTAAAAGTTAAACGAGTGGATGGAAAAATTGAGGTGGTGCCTGTGGTTCGAGATATTGTCGAATTGGATGAAACCTTTGCCCGTTCTTCCTTAATTGAAATAGAAAATAAGAAATTTGGTCTTATTGAACTCCCTAAATTTTATGTCAGTTTTAATGATTATGGCCAACGAAACGCGGCTACAGATGTGAGAAAAGAATTAGAACAACTAAAAGCCAAAGGGGTTTCTGGAATTATATTGGATTTGAGAAATAACGGAGGTGGCTCACTTAAAACGGTGGTTGATATGACAGGTTATTTTATTGAGCAAGGGCCTGTTGTGCAAGTAAAAAGTACAGGAGGAAGAAAAGAAGTTTTGAGTGATACAGATCGCAGCATTGTTTGGGATGGACCTTTAGTAGTATTAGTAAATGAATTTTCTGCATCTGCTTCAGAAATTATTGCGGGTGCACTTCAAGACTATAAACGTGCGATTGTATTGGGAAGTAAACAGACCTATGGCAAAGGAACTGTCCAAAATATGGTAGATCTCAATAGTATTATATCAAACAGTACCTATGGTGATTTAGGCGCTTTAAAAGTAACTACTGATAAATTTTATAGAATCAACGGGAGATCAACTCAATTAGAAGGCGTCCAGTCTGACATTGTTTTTCCAGATCGATATGCTTATGTAGAGATGGGTGAAAAAGATCAAGACAACCCCTTGCCGTGGGACAGAATTACGCCTGCAAATTATGAGCCATGGAAATTTCAACTCAATTATGACGAGGCCATAGCGAATAGCCAAAATCGATTAAAAAACAACCCTTTGGTTGATTTGATAGATGAACAAGCTCAGTGGGTTAAAAAACAACAAAATAAATCAGAATACTCTTTAACCTTTGATGACTTTAAAACAGAGCGCTCGAAGAACAAGTCTCTTTCTGAGAAATTTGAAAAAATAAACTCATTTGAGTCAGAATATCAATTTCAATGGCTTCCTGATGCGAGCCACAAAGGTGCTATAACTGAAGATTTTAATGAGAAAAGGGAGCGGTGGCAAAAAAGCCTAAAAAAGGATCTCTATATCTATGAAGCTGTTCATATTTTGAGCGATCTTAGTCATAATTTAGCAAAACCAAAACCCATCAAAACGGCCTCTACGTTTGAATAAAGACGATTTTTTAGAGGAAAAATGAATTATTTCTTCAGAAAAAAGGGAATTGATTTTTCATCCATATTTAGTGCTTCCTATATCTTACTGGTAAGCTTTCTTGCCATTTTCGCTAGTTATATCATTCCTGATAAGACTGAAAATGCAAACCAAATGCTATTGGCTGTGCATTCACAGCCACCTGGTTTTAAGACTTGGATTTTAAACAAACCGCTTATTCAAAATTCTTTATCAACGGATAATAAATTAAAAGAAATTGGGTATGAATTACTTCCGATTAAAGAATATTATTTTCAGGAAGAGACTTTATTCTTTTATCCTTTTGGGTCAAGTAGTAAAAAAGATTCTATTCCGCTGCACAATTTTCCAACCTCTGATCCAAAGCATATAGAGGAAAATTTTCTTGTCAAGAAAAAATACTATTTAGGGACAGATTTATATGGACGCGATTTGCTTAGTCGACTCATCTTAGGCGCTAGAATTTCACTTGGAATAGGTTTGATAGCCGTATTTATTTCATTATTGGTTGGGGTTTTGTTTGGAGCAATAGCTGGCTATTTTGGGGGTAGGATTGATCGCTTGATTATGGCATTGATCAATGTGGTTTGGGCCATCCCCACTTTATTATTGGTTATTGCCATTGTTCTAGCCCTTGGGCGTGGTTTTTGGCAAGTTTTTTTAGCTGTTGGTTTGAGTATGTGGGTTGAAGTAGCTCGTGTGGTGCGTGGACAAGTTAAAGCCACAAAAGAAAAGCTGTATATACAAGCAGTAAAAGTTTTAGGGTTTTCTGATTTTAGAATATTGGTAAAACACATCCTTCCAACCGTTATTAGCTCACTAATTGTAATATCTGCAGCTAATTTTGCAAGTGCCATTTTGATGGAAAGTGGGCTTAGCTTTTTGGGAATTGGCGCCCAACCTCCAGTGCCTAGCTGGGGAGGAATGGTCAAAGATCATTTTCGCTATTTGCTTTTAGGAAAAGCATATCTAGCCCTTCTGCCTGGTGCTGCAATTATGTTATTAGTCCTTTCATTTATGCTATTAGGCAATAACTTAAGAGATCACCTAGACGTCAGAAACTGATCTAAGATAATCGATTAGCGTCTAGATTTAAATAGATAAAAAAGAACAAACTAAAGGCAAGCAAACTCGATCCTCCATAACTTATAAAAGGGAGTGGAATTCCAATGATGGGAAACAATCCAATTGTCATTCCAATGTTTATGGCAAAATGAACAAACAATATGCTAGCAAAACAATAAGAAAAAATGCGTGGGAAGGAATGGGTGTGTTTTTCAGCACGAATAATGATTCTTGAAATAAAAAAAGTGTAGAGCAACACTAATCCGAAACTACCTACAAACCCCCATTCTTCTCCAATAGTACTGAAAATAAAGTCAGTATGTTGTTCAGGCACAAACCCACCTTTAGTTTGTGACCCATTTAGAAATCCCTTACCATTGAAAGCTCCAGAACCGATAGCAATTTTAGACTGATTGACATTATAGCCTATGCCTTTTACATCCTCAATCAACCCCAATGTTAAATTTATTCGATCTCGGTGGTGCTGTTCAAAAACTTCATTAAAAATAAAATTTACGGAGAAGGAAAAACCAATGCACCCAAAAAGGATCAAAAAGTTGGACCAAAGCCTATTTTTTTTTGATTGTCTCCTGACATAGTAGATTATTAAAATTAAAACTAAAGCGATTCCGATTGAAGTATTGATGGGGTTTAATAAGATGGTAAGTATAAAAATGAACAGGGAAGCTACACTCAATATCAATACATAAAAACTGCCCCCTTCTCTAATAAAAACAAAGATTAAACTCATAAAAACTAATGCACTTCCAGGGTCTGGCTGAGCGATAATGAGTAGAGCGGGGAGTAAAATAATAATCCAAAACTTCAAAAAAGTTTGCCTCTTATTTAAATGCGCATCAATACCACTTAAAATAAAAGCAATCAATAAGCTCACAGCAATTTTTGAAAACTCAGAAGGCTGCAAACGTATTCCTCCAAAATCATACCAAGAAGTGGCACCCGATATAGTTATTCCAAAAACAAAAAGACCTAAAAGTAAAATTATCATGATGCTGTAAAGGATGAAGGCTAGGTGTTCAAAAAGGGCTGAATTGATGTATAAAACAGGAATCCAAATAATCAAACAAATGATAAAAAACCAAACCTGTTTTCCAATGATATTAGAAAAATCAAAAAGTGATAGGGTAACACCATTATAAATGTTCGAATAGATGTTGACGAGACCAAATGTAACCAGAATAAAATAACATAAAACAGCCCACCAATCAACCCGCAAAAGAAGTTGATTATTCATTGATTACAAATGATTTTCCTGAATAAGGTTTTGCATATTCAGCTTCTAAACTTCCATTTAGCATTCGATTTTCCAGCCATTTCCGTTGTATTTTTTTATTGAGGTATTTTTCAATCATCAAACTTGCGATGGGAGCAGCCCAACGACTTCCCCAGTAGCCGTGTTCTATAAAAACTGCAATAGCAATTTTTGGATTCTCTTTGGGTGCAAATGCTACAAAAATGGAATGATCTGTCAGTTGTGTTTTTTTGCCATCAAGTTTAATAAAATTTTCTACAGTTCCTGTTTTACCACAGATTTCAATGCCTTTTATTTTTGCAATTCTTGCAGTACCCCTTTCAACAACTTGATGCATACCTTCTATTATTGGTTCAAAGTTTTCAGGGGAAATAGATGTTTTCTTCTTGATGAGGTCCATAGAGTCTATGGTATTTTTAGTGAAATGTGGTTTTATAAAATATCCTCTATTCGCAATGGCAGCCGTAAAATTTGCCATTTGGATGGGGGTTGTCAAAATTTCACCTTGCCCAATAGCATTTGAAATTACGGTAGGTGCGCTCCAGCTTTTGTTTGGATACCAACGATCATAGTATTGGCTGGTTGGAATAAAACCGGGGCGTCCAGTGGGGAGGTCATAGCCTAAATAGTCACCTAAACCAAAGCTTTTCAAATGGTTATTCCATTTATCGATACCTTCTTGAACGGAAGTGCTTGAGTTTATTATTCCTTTGTATGTTTGGGCAAAATAGGTATTGCATGACCTATATATACCTTCTACCAAATGGTTTACAGTTCCAGGAGAACAGTGACATTCCATAAAGGCATTTCGGGCATAATAATGACCGCCTTGGCAAATGAAAGAGGTAGTTGGATTGATTACTTTCTCCTCGAGTCCAATTAAACCATTCAAAAGTTTGAATGGCGATCCAGGTGCATATTCTGCTTGAAGCGCTCTGTCAAAAAGAGGTTTTGAAATAGTATCTTTTCGTAGAAGATTAAAATAATTAGAACGTTTTCTACCTTCTAAGTTTTTAGGTTCATAGGTTGGTGCTGTAATTAAGGCTAAAATTTCTCCAGTTTCAGGTTCGATGGCAACAATCCCGCCACGCTTATTTTGGAGAAGGTCAGCACCATAATTTTGCAATTCGTGATCTATAGTTAGAAATAAATTAGATGAAGCAGTGGGTTGTTGGTCATAGATGCCTTCTTCGTAGGGGCCAATAATTCTATTGAAACGGTCTTTTTGAAAATAGGCTACCCCTTTTTTACCTCTTAAAAAATTTTCATAGGTTCTTTCTATGCCTTGCCTACCAATTTGTTCTCCCAACTCATAACTTGGTCTATTTTTTAGTTCATTAGAATTTACTTCACTTATGTATCCAAGTACATTTGCCATCGATTGGATGTGATAATCTCGTATGGATTTTTTTTGCAAATAGAAACCAGGGTACTTCCAGTTTTTTTCTTGAAAAAGGGCGTATTCTTCTTGCGATACTTGTTGCGTAATGATAGACGGTAACTTGTATGAATATTTTTTAGCCTTTCGTATTTGTTGAATTAAATCAACTTTCGAAATTGATATGATTTGACAAACTTCTAATGTATCAAATGCTGAACCATTTTCTGGCACATATAGCAAATCATAAGCGGGTTGATTTCCTACTAACAAAGTGCCATTGCGATCATAAATTAATCCTCTTTCTGGATAAATGGTTTGTTTTAAAATAGCATTATTGTCTGATAAGAGTTTGTATTTGTTTTGGACTAATTGGAGATAGACAAGCTGTGCCGTAAAACCAAAACTTACGAGTGCTATAACACCGATAAAAAAATACTTGCGAATCATTTCTTTTGCTTAAAAAAAAGGTGCCCAATCCAAATGAAAACTAAAGTAAAAATTCCTGTGAAAAAAGTTTTTTGAAAAACAATCAAAAGTGAAGAAAAGCTCAAATAAATAACAAAGAAATAAATCAAGTGATGGATAAAAACAACCCACATTGAAAAAAGGAATTGATTATAAATTGAAATTTGATTTAAGGAAGGAGAGGTTTCCTTAAGAAAACGTCCAAGGCTTAACGAAATAAGTTGTGGTCTTAAATAGGCGATACTAATTGCACTAATAGTGTGTCCTCCTGCACTCTGAGTTAATAAATCAATTGTAAAACCCAATAAAAAAGCAAGTAAAATAAATTGAGTTTGATTTTTATCTAACCTATAGCGAAAAAAGAAAAAAACATAAATTAATGGGTTGATGGTGCCGAAAAAATAGAAACCGTTGAACAGAATTACCTGTAAGAAAACCAAAAAGAAAAATGTAATCAATATTGAAAAATCAAATGTTTTCATTGTCCATTGTTTTCAATCAAACTCTTAATTTCTTCTCGGTCTGTATTTTTCAAGATATAAACATTTTCCATTTCAACAGGACTGGTAAAAAGTGTTACTTCTAATGCATAATAGCCTTGAGTATTCGGTTTTTCTATATCTGTTATAGTCCCTAATGATACACCAATTGGAAAATAAGTAGATCTACCACTACTCACCACTGTATCACCCAAGGCCACATTTGTTGTGGCCACTATGTCATTGAGTTGCATTTTATAAGGCGATTTTCCAATCCAGCGAAGGGTTCCAAAAGAAGGGCTGTTTTTTAATCTCGCATTGATTCCTAGATCAAGATTCAATATTGAAATTACAGAGGCATAATTTGGACTTATTTGATTTACAATTCCTAAAATCCCATTTGCACCAATAACACCCATTTCAATTTCAACGCCATCATTTGAACCCTTATTGATCAAAGCAAAATTTCTTTTTTTGTGGTGGCTATTATTGATCACTCTGGAATTAATTATTGAGAAATTAAAACTATTTCCAAAAGGAGAGTTCGATTGACTTGTGAGCTCACTTTCTTTGATTAGTAAATTTTTAGACTTCAAAATTTGATTTTCTTGAATCAAATTTTCTATTTCATGCCTTAATTGAAAATAACGCATGAGATTATTCTTGGTTTCGTGAATATGCCCTGTTAGATATAAACTGATTTTATCAATTTGTGCTTGGTGAAAATAGCTCCTTTGAGATAAAAAAATAATAGAAAACAGCATTAATACAATGTATAGCACATCATTTTTGAAGGCCAATAGCGCATTGATAATCCGCTGCATTAGTTTTTATTTTTTCAAAACGGTCTTAAAACGATCAATATTTTTCAGAGCGATACCTGTTCCTCTAACAACCGCTTGAAGTGGATCTTCTGAAACATAAATGGGGAGGTCCGTTTTTAGAGAAAGCCTCTTGTCAAGGCCTCTAAGCAATGCGCCTCCTCCTGCCAAATAAATTCCAGTATTATAGATGTCAGCAGCTAATTCTGGGGGTGTTTGGGACAAGGCTTCCATAATGGCATCTTCGATTCGCACAAGAGATTTGTCTATCGCTCTTGCAATTTCACTATAGGAAATCCCAACTTGTTTGGGTTTTCCAGTCAGCAAATCTCGACCCTGAACTGACATTTCTTCTGGAGGATTGTTAAGCTCTTCTATCGCACTGCCCACCAACAATTTAATTTTTTCTGCCGTTCGTTCACCCACAAAAAGATTATATTTACTTCTCAT
>NTKF01000018.1 GCA_002457295.1 Flavobacteriales bacterium MED-G22 | reverse complement strand
GATCTAGATTTAGGCAAAGAGTGGCGCCTCGACCTCTCCGTTACTCACGGCAAGAACATAATTGACTATACTGTAAACCGTTCCGTTAATAGAGATTATCTAAGTCAAAATGGGTGGAGCCCAAGAACCTTTAAACCAGGTGGATATGCATTCGCTAACGTAATTCAAAATGCAGATTTTACAAAAACATTTAATGAAAAAGTATCTTTCTCTTCAGGTCTCGAATACAAAGAAGAAAAATTTCAAGCTTTTGAAGGAGATTCGTTTTCACGCTTTGGAGGTGGGTCCGATTCATTTGCAGGAATTGCAGCTGAACAAGCAGGTGAGTGGAAACGAAATAATTTTGCAATATATTCTGGAATCGATATTTACTTTACAGAACAACTTTTGGTATCAGCGGCAGCGCGCTTTGAAAATTTTTCTGATGTAGGGGAGAATTTTAGCTGGAAAGTTGCTTCGCGATATAAAATCAGCAAAACTACCTCCTTACGATCTAGTTTTTCTACTGGTTTTAGAGCTCCCTCGTTACATCAACAAAATCTTTCTAACACACAATACATTATTGTTGCTGGTTCTGCCGAACCCTTATTACAAGGAACAATCCAGAATGGAACTCCTGAGGCCCGCTCACTCGGCATACAAGATTTATTCCCTGAAATATCTCAAAATTTTTCTGCTGGACTAACTGTCGGTAATCGAAATGGATTCTCCGGAAGTATTGACTTTTATAATATTAAAGTAAATGATCGAGTTTTATTCACTTCTCAAATACAAGGTGAAGCAGGTTCTGAGTTAGAAGCCAATCTCAATGCTGCAGGAGTTGTAGCCGTTCAAGCATGGATTAATGCAGGTAATACCAATACCACAGGAGTTGACTTTGTTTTTAACTGGAGAAAAGAAAATCTAATGCTTGGATTTGTGGGGAACTTTAATAAAACAACTATTGACAGTATTGATACACCTAGTGAACTCGGATCTGTTGAGATTTTCTCTCATAGAGAGCGTAGTTTAATTGTCAATTCTCGTCCTAGGTCTAAAATGTCTTTAACATTAGACTATAATGCAGACCAGTTTAGTTTTGGATTGTACAACACTAACTTTGGTCCTGTAACAGTAGCTAATGTAGATGAAAATCCTTTTTTGATCAAGAATTAGCATCTAAGTTAATTACGGATCTTCGGGTGACATATAAGTTTTCACCTGAGCTCCGTTTGACAGGAATTGCAAATAATGTATTTGATATTTACCCCGACGTTACACTGAATAGTGCAGGTGGAACAGCTGGAGGAAGATTTTTGTATTCAAGTGAAGTTTCTCAACATGGACAATTAGGTCGAAACTATTCACTAGCATTGACCTATAAGTTTTAAAATCTTTAGAATAAAAAAACTGTCCTTAAGGACAGTTTTTTTACTTTCTGTAATCTTCTTAATTAGAGTTTTAAATTAGTGTTTCTAGAGCACCTGCGTAAGTGGTTTTCGGAGATACCCCTACATGACGTCCTACCAGTTCGCCTTTGTCAAAAACTAAAACTGTAGGAATATTTCGAACACCGTATTTTGCAGCAAATTCTTGATTAGCGTCAACATCTACCTTACCTACTACGGCTTTACCTTCAAAATCTTTACTCAACTCTTCGATAATGGGACCAACCATACGACAAGGACCGCACCATGCCGCCCAAAAATCAACCAAAACCGGTTTTTCTGATCGTAATACAACCTCATCAAAAGTTGCATCTGTAATTTCTAATGCCATTGTAAAAATTTTTTCAAAAGTAATTATTTTCTTTTTAATTTATACATCCTATAAATCAATAAAATTTATTTAACTATTCATCTAATTAATTTGGTAGGGCCATCGTTCACCATCCAATATTTTTAGTAATTCTGCATCAATTTTTATCTTCTTTTTTCTACTTTGTAAGGTGAGTTTTACCTGCTTCTTAGAATCGTATACATTAAAAAATAATGATTTATCACCCTTAAATGGTTTCATTTTATTGGAAAGTACTTTGACCTCGTCTTTTTTCAAGTTATGGATATCTAATTTAAGGGTGAGTTTTTTAGCATTATTTTCGAGTGTATTGTGGAGCATTTCAAAATAAAGAAACTGTACTCGAGGGGCCCCTCCTTTTCCAGTCTCTCGATCTCTCCAGCCTTCACGAACCATAAAACGTATGCGTATGAATTGATTGATCACTAAAAAATGCCTGTATTTTAAATAATCTTCACCAAAAATGCGAAACTCATATTGGTCAGAAAAATCTTCTAAAATAAAACGAGCCCATCCCTTTCCATTTCGGCTCTCTAGGTGCTCAACCTCGTTAACTATTCCTCCTACTGCCAACTCTTTTTTCATAAAAGGATTTAAATCGCTAAGTTGTTGTAGAGGCACGGTGGCAAAAAACCGCATTTCATGTGCAAAAGCATCTAATGGGTGGGCCGATAGATAAATGCCCACAACTTCTTTTTCTTTCTTCAATGTTGTCAAAGAAGTCCACGGTTCACAAGGGGGAATAGAAAGATCTTGATATACCACTTCTTCTTGCTCACCAAATAAACTAACCTGAGCAGAATTTTTATTTTCTTGAAATTTTGTTCCAAATCGTAACGCTTTTTCTAAAAAAGTTATTCCATCTCCATCTGGATTGAAATATTGCGCGCGGTGCACGTCCACAAAAGAATCTAACCCACCCGCTAAAACTAAATTTTCAAAAGCCTTTTTATTGGCTGATCTTAAATCTATACGCTTGACTAAATCAAATATTGATTGATATTTGTTTTCTTTCCGATTTTCTATAATCGTAGCCACAGCCCCTTGGCCTACCCCCTTGATGGCACCCATTCCAAAACGGATAGCTCCTTTTTCATTTACTGTGAATTTATAAAAACTTTCATTCACATCTGGGCCTAAAACCTTTAAACCCATGCGACGGCATTCTTCCATAAAAAAAGTGACTTGCTTAATATCATTCATGTTATTAGATAATACCGCAGCCATATACTCAGCTGGATAATGTGCTTTTAAATATGCGGTTTGATAGCCTATCCAAGCATAGCAGGTGGAGTGAGATTTATTAAAAGCATAGGCCGCAAAAGCCTCCCAGTCTCTCCAAATCTTTTCTAATATCTCTTCTGGATGACCACGTTCTTTTCCCCCTTGAATAAATTGTGGTTTTAACTTTTGTATTAAGGCAAAAATCTTTTTCCCCATTGCCTTACGCAAGACATCGGCATCGCCTTTGCTAAAACCAGCCAGTTTTTGTGACAACAACATGACTTGCTCTTGATAGACAGTGATACCATAGGTTTCTTTTAAAAACTCTTCCATATCAGGTAGATCATACGCAATAGCTTCCTCTCCATTTTTTCGAGCAACAAAGCTGGGAATATATTCTAAGGGCCCGGGGCGATAGAGGGCATTCATGGCAATTAAATCAGCAAAAACCGTCGGGCTTAAATCTTTCAAATATTTTTGCATACCTGCAGATTCATATTGAAAAATCCCAACCGTCTCACCTCGTTGAAACAACTGATATGTTTTTTCATCGTCTAGTGGAAAAGCATCAGGGTCTAATTCTATTCCATGTATGTAGTCTACTAGTTTGACTGTGTCTTTGATCAATGTTAGGGTTTTTAATCCTAAAAAATCCATTTTTAATAAACCCGCATCCTCAACCACTGAATTGTCAAATTGAGTAACATTTAGATCAGAGTCTTTAGCCGTAGCTATTGGCACAAATTGTGTGATGTCATCTGGAGTTATGATTACACCACAGGCATGTGTTCCTGTGTTTCGTAAAGAACCTTCTAAAATTTTTGCTTGTTGAATAGTTTCCCCAGAAAGAGAATCTTCTTCAGCGATAGATTTGATCTCTTGCACTCTAGAAAATTCATCCACTCGCAGCTTTTCTTTTAGTTCTTCTTCGGAAGACGAAAAGATTTTATTCAATCGTATATTGGGAAGGAGTTTTGCCAATCGATCTGCTTCACCAAGAGATAAATCCAAGACTCTAGCAGTGTCGCGAATTGATGATTTCGCTGCCATTGTCCCATAGGTAATGATCTGAGCCACTTGATTAGCTCCATATTTTTCAATAACATAATCCATCACTTTGCTACGCCCTTCATCGTCAAAGTCAATATCAATATCGGGCATACTCACACGATCTGGATTGAGAAAACGCTCAAACAGCAAGTCATATTTTATGGGGTCAATATTGGTGATTTTTAAGCAATAGGCTACCACAGAACCTGCGGCAGAACCCCGGCCAGGGCCCACAGAAACTGACATTTCTCTTGCAGCAGCAATAAAATCTTGAACAATTAAAAAATAACCTGGATAACCCGTATTAGCAATAACTTCTAATTCAAAATCTATGCGTTCCAAAATGGCAGGTGTCAGCTCTGCGTAACGCTCTTTTGCCCCTTTGTAGGTCAAATGCTTTAGGTATCCGTTCTCTCCATCTTTATCTTCATCGGATGCTTTATTTAGAAATTCTTCTGGGATGGAAAACTTAGGTAAAAGTATTTCTCTGGCTAAAGAAAAAGGCTCAATTTTTCCGACTACTGTTTCAATGTTTAGCAAGGCTTCAGGCACATCACTAAACAGTTTTTTCATTTCTTCCTGAGACTTAAAATAATATTCTTGATTAGGAAATCCATAGCGGTAGCCCCTACCTCTTCCAATAGGTGTTGCCTGTTTTTCTCCCTCTTTTACACAGAGTAAAATATCATGTCCATTTGCTTCTTGTTTAGACACATAATAGGTATTGTTGGTAGCCACCACATCAATATTATATTGCTTTGCCATTCGAAGTAGAACCTCATTGGCTCGATCTTCTGCCTGCTCTCCATGCCGCATCAATTCAATATAAAGGTCTTCTCCAAATTGCTCGTGCCACCACTTTAGGGCCACTTCTGCTTGACTTTCTCCTACATTTAAAATTTTTGAGGGGACCTCCCCATAGGTGTTTCCTGTCAATACAATAAGGTCTTCTTTATATTGCTCTACAATAGTTCTATCTATTCTAGGGACATAGTAAAAACCATCAACAAAAGCTATCGAAGACATTTTGGCAAGATGATGATAGCCTTGCTTATTTTTTGCCAAAAAAACAATTTGATACCCATCATCTCGTCTTGATTTATCTTTATGATTGTCACAGACATAAAATTCACAACCAACAATAGGTTTGATTTGTTTCTCTTTTGTTTGATTCTTGTTATGTGTTTCTACTGCCTTAATGAAATGAAAAGCCCCCATCAAATTAGCATGATCTGTGAGAGCTAAAGCTGGCATCTCAAACTTAGCAGTAGCTTCTACCAGCTGATTTATTCTTGATGTGGCTTGCAAAACAGAAAACTGAGAATGATTATGCAGGTGCACAAAAGGAGTATCAGCTATTGCTTTATCAGAAATGAAATCTGATTTTTTTTGTTTCGTTGATTGTGTTTTTTGAAGTAACTCCTCAGAAGCCTTCTTGAGATTTAAATGCGTTAACCCTACCAGCTCAAAAGGAGTTTCTAAAGATTGAAGCTCATCAGAAGAATGGGTATTTTTTTCAAAAGCGGTTGGATGCAGTGCCTTTTTTCGTAATAATTCTAAGAAAACTCTGGCTGTTGCCTCAACATCTGCGGTCGCATTATGCGCTTCGGCAAAGGTGCTTTGAAATAAAAAAGAATACAATTCAGAAAGAGTAGGTAATTTGAATTTTCCTCCTCTACCACCTGGCAATTGACATAGTGTGGCCGTTTCTTCTGTGCAAGTGTCAACAACCTCTTTATTTTCAAATGCATCGGGCAATTGCATGCGCAAAAATTCAGCACCCATTATGTTTCGGTCAAAAGATATATTATGCCCCACTACATAGGTAGATTGATCAAGTGCTTTAGAAAATTTTTCTAAAACCTTTTCTAGAGCAGTGCCTTTTGCTTCTGCCAAAGCAGTTGAAATACCATGAACTTGTTCTGATTCAAATGGAATAGTGAAACCATCTGGGGTAATCAAATAATCCTCATGACTAATTAGTTGCCCTTTATCATCATGGATCTGCCATGCAATTTGGATACATCTTGGCCAGTTTTCACTGTCAGATAGAGGTGCATCCCAACGCTTTGGCAAGCCTGTAGTTTCGGTATCAAAAATTAAATACATCAGAACGAATGTAGCAAATTATTAAAGGGAATGGAAAAGGAGTTATTCTGATTTATTAACGGTTCGATTTATTTGATTTAGCATTCAGATTCAATGGGGGTAAGCTTAATTCTATTGCATTTATCTAAAAATTTAAAATAGATTGAAACAGGAATTAAGGAGCGCAAATATGGATATAAATCAATGTATTCGTACCTTTCCGTTGAAAAAGAAAAATAATCATGCCATTATTGGAGTTCACTTCCAAAGGAATTTATTGTGCACAAGCTGACGTCTTTTTAGACCCTTGGCGGGGAGTTGATAAGGCTATCATTTCTCATGGTCATTCAGATCACGCTCGGTGGGGAAGTAAACAGTATATTACCCATGAAATAAATGTGCCCATTATACAGCATCGCTTGGGTAACATCTCGGTCACAGCTAAAAAGTATGGTGAAACGTTTAGTGTAAATGGGGTACAATTTTCGCTTCATCCTGCGGGACATGTTCCTGGCTCCTCTCAAATTCGTGTGGAATACCGGGGTGAAATTTGGGTTTTTACAGGAGATTATAAAATTCAAAAGGATGGCATTTCTACTCCTTTAGAAATCATAAAATGCCACACATTTATTACAGAATGCACATTTGGATTGCCTGTTTTTAGTTGGCTAGAACCCAAAATAATCCATGATGAAATCAATCAGTGGTGGGCCAATAATCAGGCTGAACAGACCACCAGTTTGTTGATGGGTTATTCCCTAGGGAAAATTCAGCGCCTACTAAAACATTTAGATTCCTCTATTGGAAAAATATATACCCACGGGGCTACTGAACAGATGACTCAGGTTTTAAGACAATTTATTGATTTTCCACCTACGGAATTAATAACGCGTGACACTCAAAAAAAAGATGTTGAAGGTCAACTTGTGCTTGCTCCTCCAGCCATTTTAGGTAGTGCTTGGGCCAAAAAGTTAGGAAAACTATCAACTGGTTATGCATCAGGGTGGATGGCTTTTCGAGGTGCAAGAAGAAGGCGCGCCGTAGATCGAGCCTTTGTCTTATCGGACCATGCAGATTGGAATGGTCTTCTGTCTACCATTAAAGCAACAGGATGCGAAAATGTAATTACTACCCATGGTTATACAGAACTCTTTGCGCAATTTTTGAGAGCTGAAGGGTGGAATGCACGAACTGAAAAAACACAATACGAAGGAGAAACGCTAGAAACTACGAGTGCCGAATGAGACGATTTGCTTCTTTGATAGAAACGTTAGACAGCTCAAACAAAACCAACAATAAAGTGGCTGCTTTAGCTCACTATTTTAAGACCGCTCCAAGAGAAGATGCCCTTTGGGCAGTCGCTCTTCTTTCTCATAGAAGACCCTCTCGCCCAATAACCACTAGTTTAATGCGAATTTGGGCAGCTGAACTGGCTGGTTTGCCTGAGTGGCTTTTCGAAGAATCCTATCACATTGTGGGTGACCTTGCAGAAACTATTGCGTTGCTGGTGGAACAAGAAACAAAGGGTTATCCTCCCTCCTTATCTAAATGTATTGAAGAAATAATTGCTTTAAAAAACAAAGGGGAGCCTGAAAAGAAAGCCTATATTTTGATGCGCTGGCAAAGCCTAAATAATTTTGAACGCTTTGTGTTTAATAAAATCTTGACCGGTGGGTTCCGAATTGGGGTGAGTCAAAAACTTATGACTCGTGCACTCTCTAAGGCAGTTAATATTGAAGAAAATATATTAGCCCATCGTTTGATGGGACAATGGTCACCCGAAAACACTTCTTTTGAGCAACTTATTCTAGAACCCAATCCAGAAGACCAAATTGCACAGCCTTATCCTTTCTTTTTGGCTTATGCTTTAGAAAATGGTTTTCAAGAAAAAGAAAAAGTTTCTGATTGGCATATAGAACATAAATGGGATGGCATGCGAGCTCAACTTATAGTAAGGCAAGGAAAACATTTTTTATGGAGTCGAGGAGAAGAATTGATCACTGATAAATTTCCAGAGTTTGATTGCTTAGCAAAGCAATTTCCTAATGGAACTGTGTTGGATGGTGAATTGCTTCCTTACAAAAACCAGGTTATTGGAGATTTTAATGCGCTACAAAAACGAATTGGAAGAAAAACTGTTTCGCTAAAGTTAATGAATGAAATTCCTATTGTTTTAATGATCTATGATCTTTTAGAATGGAATGGAAAAGACATTCGTTCATTGCCACTTCATCAAAGACAGCAGCTTTTAAGTTCCTTTTACAAAGCCCATAAAAATGATAGTCTCCCCATTTTGAAATCAGAAGTGATGCAATTCACATCATGGGGAAAAGTAGCAATAGAACGAGAGCGTGCTCAAAAGAAACGCAGTGAAGGATTAATGCTTAAACACAAAGACGGTCCCTACGCCGTGGGCAGAAAAAAAGGAAGTTGGTGGAAATGGAAAACGGATCCTAAAACTATAGATGCTGTCTTGACCTATGCTATGAGAGGGCATGGACGACGTACTAATTTATATACAGACTATACTTTTGCCCTGTGGCAAGAGAATAATTTGGTCACTTTTGCAAAAGCATATTCGGGTTTGACTGATGCTGAAATAAAGGAGGTTGATCGATTTGTGAAACAAAACACCTTAGATCGATTTGGACCAGTGAGACAAGTAAAACCAGAATTAGTTTTTGAAATTGCTTTTGAAGGGTTGGCTCCCTCCTCTCGACACAAAAGCGGTGTAGCCGTTCGTTTTCCTAGAATTTTACGCTGGCGTCACGACAAAAAAATCAAAGAGGCAAACAGTCTTGATGATCTTAAAGAATTACTTTTATGAAAGAAGTAAATTTTTGGTTTGAAGAACAAGGTTGGCGACCACAACCATTTCAAAAAGCTTGTTGGAAGGCATACGGGCAAGGGCAAAATGGGATGTTGCATGCCCCTACTGGTAGTGGTAAAACCTATGCCCTTTGGGGAGGTATTGTTGCTGAAGCTAAGAAAGAACAATCTCTTAAAAAAGCTACTTATGCGCTCTGGATTACTCCACTAAGAGCGCTTGCTGTTGAAATTCAGCAAGCGACACAAAGAATGAATGATGCTTTACTCCCTGCCACTAAAGTGGCCCTTAGAACAGGAGATACTTCTCAAAACTTACGGGCAAAACAAAAGCGAGACCCCTCCTTTGGATTAGTAACAACACCAGAAAGCCTTCATGTTTTGTTAAGTACCAAAGAGCATCAAACCTATTTTAAACAACTTCGAATAGTAGTCATAGACGAATGGCATGAACTATTGGGTACCAAAAGAGGCGTTCAGGTGGAACTCGCTTTGGCCTACTTAAGATCCTTTATTCCCAAGTTACGCGTTTGGGGTATATCTGCTACCCTTGGTAACCAAGAGTTAGCAAGAACAATTTTGTTAGGTGCAACAGAAAATTATTCAGTAATTAATGCAAAAATTTCAAAGAATATTAGAGTGAAGTCTGTGCTTCCAAAAACGATGGAACGCTTTCCCTGGCGTGGTCATTTGGGTTTGCACCTGCTACCTCAAGTATTGAACCTAATTGAAAAACACAAAAGCACTTTAGTATTCACAAATACTCGGGCACAATGTGAACTTTGGTTTCACGCCTTATTAGAATCAAACCCTAATTTGGCAGGAAATATTGCTATGCATCATGGTAGTATTGATAAAAAAATTAGACTTTGGGTTGAGGAAGCACTTCGTAACAACACTCTAAAAGTTGTAGTTTGTACTTCTAGTTTAGATTTAGGAGTCGACTTTAGTCCAGTGGAAAATTGTATTCAAGTGGGAAGTCCCAAGGGAGTTGGAAGATTTATTCAACGCGCTGGACGAAGTGGTCATCAGCCAAAAGCGGTTAGTACAATTCATTTTCTACCCACACACGCCATGGAATTGATTGAATCAGTGGCTTTGCAATCGGGTATTGAAAAACAACAACTAGAAGATCGCATCCCATTTTTAAACTCTTATGACGTATTGCTCCAATTCATGATGACATTAGCTGTAGGAGCTGGATTTCACCCTAATCGTCTTTTTCCTATCGTGAGAGAAACTTTTTGTTTTCAAACCCTAGAAAAAGAACATTGGCAATGGCTACTTAATTTTTTGATCAAGGGCAGTCAAAGTTTAGAACACTATGATGAATATAAAAAAGTAACAGTTTTAAAAGATGGCACCCTCAAGGTTTTGAACAAAACCATAGCTATGCGCCACCGCTTATCGATGGGCACCATTGTAAGTGATGCGCATCTTAGAGTGCGCTATCAAAAAGGGGGCCATTTAGGAACTATTGAAGAGTGGTTTATTGCAAAATTAAAGCCTGGAGATGTCTTTACATTTTCTGGAAGAAATTTAGAACTCATTCGCATACATAATATGGAGGTGATTGTCAGAAAATCTAACTCTAAAAAAGTAAGAATACCCGCCTGGATGGGGGGGCGTATGAGCTTTAGTGCACATTTGAGTGATTTATTAAAAAAGACACTTTTTGAATCTCATAAAAACAATAGTCCCGAATTTGTCGCCTTACAACCCATTTTTGAGCAGCAACAAAAAGAATCGGTAATTCCTCAACCTGATGAATTTTTAATAGAACGGTTTGAAACTCAAGAGGGTTTTCACACCGTTTTTTATCCTTTTGAAGGATATGCCATTCATGAAGCATTGGCAAGTTTATTGGCCTACCGCATTAGTTTGTGGCAACCCATCAGTTTTACTATGGCGTTTAATGACTACGGTTTTGAATTGCTTTCAGATCAAGCTTTTGATAAACAAGCCTTCTTAGATAACAATCTTTTGACACCTCATCATTTACTGCAAGACCTTCAAAAGAGTATTAATATTTCAGAAATGGCTCGTCGTCGTTTTAGAGATATTGCCGTTATTTCAGGTTTGGTTTTTCAAGGATTTCCAAACAAGCCTATCAGGACCAAACATCTACAATCGGGCTCGCAATTGTTTTATGAGGTGTTTAAAGACTATGAACCTGACAATTTACTCTATCAACAAGCTTTGCAAGAAACCCTTGATCATGGAATGGAAAGAGGTCGTCTGACTCAAGTATTGGAAAAATTGCATACTAAAACCATTACTTGGCGTGCTTGTTCTCAACCCACTCCATTCTCTTTTCCAATCATCACAGATCGAATTCGTTCTAAGCTGTCCTCTGAAAGCGTTGAAGATCGCATTAAAAAAATGTATCTCCAACTAGATAAAGCTACTCGATGAAAGAAATTGAAATTTATCAACACCATTTTTTATTGCTTCCAAGTGGTGCCATTTTTTGGAGAGAAGCTCAAACTTTACTGATTGCAGACGCACATTTAGGCAAGGTGGCTCATTTCAGAAAAAATGGGGTTGCAGTGCCCCGCAAAGTAGAGGGAGCTTTTTATCAAAAAACGGAAGGTCTCCTTAGAAAATATTCTCCCCAACGTATACTATTTTTAGGTGATCTTTTTCATAGTTTCCAAAACAATGAGTGGCACTTATTTGAGGGTTGGGTGAAACAACAAACGGCTCAAATGATCTTAGTGGAAGGCAACCACGATGTGATTCCAGCCTATAAGTTTACTCAATTAGGTATAACTGTCATCAACAGCCTAACTGAAGGAGCTTTTCACTTCACCCATGTTCCTGTTAAAAAGGAAGATTATTTTGTGATATGTGGACATATACATCCAGGGGTAAAACTAAAGGGGGTCGGTTTACAACAAATGAAAGTGCCCTGCTTTTATCAATCTGATAAACAGCTCATCCTTCCTGCTTTTGGAGCCTTTACTGGCATACATGTTTTAACGCCTAAAGAGGGTGATCGGATTTTTGTTTGCACAAAAAAAGAAGTTGTGCCAATCAAAAATAAGGTAGACTTAAATTAATCTAATCATTTATCTTTACCTAAAAAAAGGGCAGCAATCGATTCGTTAGCCGTATTTGAAAATTTATCTTCTCAAAAAGCGCTTGAAAAGGCACTTTCTCAAACAGCCATTACCCGATTTAAAGGGTTTGTAGGTTCTGGACTTACTTTTAGATTGGCTGCAGCCTTCAAAAAAATGGATCGTTCACTTGTGTTGGTCGCTAGGAATGCAGAGCACGCTGCATATTATCACAATGATCTTGAGCGACTTTTCTCTCAACAGGAAGTTTTATTTTTTCCAGCTAGCTATGGTACCGCTTATGCGACACAAACTGATGAAAACGCAAATGTTCTTTTACGCACTGAGGTTTTAAATAAAATTACGTACTCTACAAAGGCGCGATTCATTGTGACCTACCCTAAAGCTATTTTTGAAAAAATAATTTCCCGGCGAACCCTGCAACAAAACACCTTCACCATAAAAAAAGAAGATGTGTTGTCTTTGCAATTTGTTAATGAATCTTTATTTGAGATGGGATTTGAACGCGTAGATTTTGTTACCTCACCTGGAGAATTTGCCGTGAGAGGAGGTATTATTGATGTCTTTTCATTTGCCTATCAACACCCCTATCGCATTGAGTTTTTTGATGAGACCATTGAACGATTGTGCACTTTTGACATAAGCACTCAGCGCTCCCTACATAATTTTGAGAGTATCTCCTTAATGCCCAACACATCAACTGTTGACTTTACGGACAATAGAAAAACACTTCTAGAATTTTTCCCTGACAAAACAGCTTTTGTGGTTGACGATTTTGATCAAACAGCAAATTTGTTAAAAAACCTTTTCCAAAAAGCAATAGAGGCCTACGCAAAGTTGGGTGAAACCACGCAGCATCCCCCTCATTCACTTTATATCTCAAAGGAAGAATGGTTATCCAACACTGCATCAAAATGTATCCTGCATTTGGAACGATCTGATTTACTTCCTGCCGACTCTCTTGTCAATATTCAACAAAGCCCTCAACCTGTTTTTAATAAAAAATTTGAACTATTAAGGGCGCACTTGAATGAAAATCACAGGCAACTTTATTCTAATATTATCTTCTGCACCAGTGCCTCACAAGCTCAACGATTTCATGACATTTTTGATGCGATGGAGGAAAAAGTTCATTATCAAACAGCAGCATTTCCAATTTATCAAGGATTTGAAGACATAGAAGCACAAGTAGCCTATTTTGCTGATCATCAAATTTTTGAGCGCTATCATAAATACAACTTACGGTCTGACAAAACCAAACGTAAAAGCTTGAGTTTAAAACAACTCACCCAAATGGAAGTTGGCGATTTTGTGACACATATAGACCATGGGATTGGTCGCTTTGGTGGATTGCAGCGTATTGAAGTTGAAGGACGTTTGCAAGAAGCCATAAAGCTTTTCTATGGAGAGCGTGACATTCTCTATTTGAGTATTCATGCGCTTCATAAAATCAGTAAGTACAATGGAAAAGATGGTGCCGTTCCTAAACTCTACAAATTAGGCTCTAAGGCGTGGAAAAACCTAAAACAGAAGACTAAAACTAAAGTCAAAGAAATTGCATTTAATTTGATTCAACTCTATGCAAAACGCCGTCAAAAAATTGGATTTTCATTTGATCCAGACAGCTACTTGCAGCTTGAACTTGAGTCAAGCTTTATTTTTGAAGATACGCCCGATCAACTAAAGGCTACTCAAGCAGTCAAAATGGATATGGAATCAGAGCACCCCAT
Source organism: Flavobacteriales bacterium MED-G22 (assembly GCA_002457295.1). Next base: position 11,460 of record NTKF01000018.1, on the reverse strand, counting down.
GGATCGTTTGATTTGTGGTGATGTTGGGTTTGGTAAAACAGAAGTAGCTATTCGAGCTGCTTTCAAAGCAGTTGACAATAGCAAACAAGTGGCTGTTTTGGTGCCAACAACCATTTTAGCACTTCAGCATTACAAAACTTTTTCAAAGCGTTTAGAAAATCTTCCCGTTCGTGTAGATTATCTCAATAGGTTTCGAAGTTCAAAAGATAAAATGCAAATTTATAAAGACACTACAGAAGGTAAAATTGACATTCTTATCGGAACTCACCAATTGGTCAATAAAAATTTGTCTTTTAAAGATTTAGGTCTTTTAATTGTTGATGAAGAACAAAAGTTTGGCGTGGCAGTGAAAGAGAAGTTAAGGGCCTTTAAGGCCAATGTAGACGTATTGACACTCACTGCGACACCCATTCCTAGAACACTACAATTCAGCTTGATGGCTGCTAGAGATTTATCTGTAATCGCCACCCCGCCCCCAAACCGATACCCCATTGAGAGTGAAGTGGTGCGCTTTAGTGAACCGCTCATTAGGGATGGCGTTTTGTATGAAATTCAAAGAGGAGGGCAAGTTTTCTTTATTCACAATAGGGTAGAAAATATTAAAGAGGTTGCAGGACTTATTCAGCGCATGTTGCCAGACGCGCGAATAGCTATTGGACATGGTCAATTAGAAGGTCGCAAATTGGAACAGACTTTATTGGAATTTATGGAGGGTCGCTATGATGTGTTAGTAGCAACTACTATTATTGAAAATGGTCTAGATGTGCCAAATGCAAATACTATTTTCATTAATAATGCTCATCAATTTGGATTAAGTGATCTACATCAAATGAGAGGTCGAGTAGGCAGAAGCAATAAAAAAGCCTTTTGCTATTTTATGACTCCTCCAATGAGCAGTATCAATAATGATGCACAAAAACGAATTAAAGCTATAGCTCAATATGCTGAGTTAGGTTCTGGTCTTCAAATAGCCATGAAAGATTTAGAAATTCGAGGAGCAGGAGATTTGTTAGGAGGAGAACAAAGCGGATTTATCAATGACATGGGCTTTGACACGTATCAAAAGATTTTACAAGAAGCCATAAATGAATTGAAAGAAAATGAGTTTCAATCACTTTACAAAGAATCTTCAGATGTTCCCAAAAATTTTGTGAATGATGTTCAGATTGACACTGACTTAGAGCTTTATATACCCGAATATTATGTAAATATAGTTAGTGAACGTTTGTCCCTTTACAAAGCACTTAGCGATATCAAAAACACAAATGAATTAAAAGCCTTTCGAGGCCAATTACTTGATCGCTTTGGTAAGCTACCCAATGAAACAGAAGCTCTTTTAGAAAGTGTAAAATTGAAATGGTTAGCACAACGCCTTGGTTTAGAGCGAATGGTTCTTAAAAAACAAAAGTTTTTGGGCTATTTTATTACGAACCCAGAAAGTGCTTTTTATTCAAGCGCTCAATTTGAATATTTACTGCAGCAAGTGCAAAAATCAGAAAACATTACCATGAAAGAAAAGCAATCGGCAGGAGGAGTTAAATTACTTATTGTTGTTGATGATATAAGCACAGTTGCAAAAGTATTACACACTTTAGAACCTCTTGAATTTGTTACAGTTTCTTCAGATTCTTAATCACTTCAAATGCGGTATTTACTTGACTTTCATCCATCAAAATTGTGAATTCATTAGAAGTAGAAATCACTTCATTTAGGTTGACTCCTTCCCAAGAAAGGCGCTGAAAAATAAAATAATAGATGCCGGGTATTGCAATATTTTCCTTGGGCAATTGCACCGTTATTGAAGACAAGTTTTCTAATTTAGTGTTGCACACTTCATTGACAAAAAGCTTAGCTACTAATTCAGAAATATTGGCACTCACAATTATATTAGACTCACTCACCCCACGAGAAGAGGTATAAAAAATATCTTTCCGGTCTTCAATTGATGTCAACAATTTTGCTTGCGAGTAGAGAAGTGAATCGGAATTTGCAAAACTATAATCAACTAATGAAGACCGTACTGTGATGTCACCCAGATTCTTCAATACATTTACAATTTTGTGGGTAGAAATAAATTCCAAATTATCAGAAATTCTCTTTAGGGCCATAACAATGGCTCCGCTTTTAGCTGGTTTTCTTAAATTTTGCTCTATTTCTGGTTGAATTTCTCGAGCCAAAGAGGTCAGGTTTATAATGCCCTGTGACAGAGCAGTAGATAAAAATGGTTTTGTTTTAATGAAGGCCGTGACTTCTGAGGCTATGGTGCGCATCTTTTAAATTTTTCACAAAAGTAGTAATTATAAAACATTTTGTTACAAATTGAACTTCACGTAAAAGGATAAAAGGCATTTTGAAGGTGCTCTACTTTCCATTTACTATTGTTCTTTACAAAAGAAACGATATCAAATCGAACTTCAAGATCTAAATCACGAGACAGAATGAAATGATTTGCAGCTTCAATCAATAAACTCCTTTTCTTTTTTCCAACAAAAGATTGAGGGGCTCCAAAAAAAGAGGATGACCTTGCTTTAACCTCAACAATAACAAGCGTATTTTGATAATGAGCTATAAGATCAATTTCTGCTTTTAGGAAGCGATAATTTCGCGCTAAAATTTCGTATCCTTTTTTTTCAAGAAAATCAGCAGCTCTTTTTTCTGCTTCTTGACCAAAATCATAACTTTTGCTCATGTGGTAAGATTTTGTAGATGCTAAAGTTAGGAAGTCTACAAGGCATATCCTTTGGAAAATGTCTATTTTTGGGAAAATTTTAAATGAAGCAACCTAAAAGATATACGGTTACAGCAGCTTTGCCTTATACCAATGGCCCTTTACACATTGGCCATTTGGCTGGAGTATACGTTCCCGCAGATATCTACACCCGTTACTTACGACTCAAGGGGAAAGAGGTTGCCTTTATTTGTGGGAGCGATGAACATGGTGTTGCAATTGCTATAAAAGCAAAGAAAGAAGGAAAAACACCACAGGAAGTTATCGATCATTATGATACCCTCATTAGAAATTCATTTCAGACCTTTGGGATCGCTTTTGATAATTATTCTAGGACCTCGCTAAAAGTGCATCATGAAACTGCTCAAGAAATATTTAAAACACTATTAGGCAAAGATGTTTTTATCAAAAAAAATTCGGTTCAACTCTATGATGAAAGTGCCCAACAATTTTTAGCTGATCGTTTTGTAACAGGCACATGTCCTGTTTGTGGTCATACTGAAGCATATGGAGATCAATGTGAAAAGTGCGGTAGTGCTCTGAGTCCAACAGAATTAAAGAATCCCATTTCGACATTGAGTGGAAGTCAACCTGTTTTAAAAAAGACAATACATTGGTATTTGCCCTTAAATCAGTATGAAGATTTTATCAAAGAATGGATTTTAGAAGGACATCAAAACGATTGGAAACCCAATGTTTATGGGCAAGTAAAATCTTGGGTTGACAATGGTCTCTCTGCTCGTGCTGTAACAAGAGATTTAGAATGGGGTATTCCCGTTCCAGTTGAAGATGCTGCTGGAAAAGTCCTTTATGTGTGGTTTGATGCACCTATAGGATATATTTCTTCAACAAAAGAATGGGCCGCTAGGGAAGGAAAAGACTGGAAGCCTTTTTGGCAAGATAAAGACACCCAACTTGTTCATTTTATTGGAAAAGATAATATTGTTTTTCATTGCATTATATTTCCTGTAGTTCTAAAAGCACACGGAGACTATATTTTACCCGAAAATGTTCCTGCAAATGAGTTTTTGAACTTAGAAGGCCAAAAAATTTCAACCTCCAAAAATTGGGCTGTTTGGCTGCACGAATATTTAGAAGATTTTCCTAATAAACAAGATGTGCTTCGTTATGTTTTGGCTGCTAATGCTCCTGAAACAAAAGACAATGATTTCAATTGGCATGAATTTCAAGCAAGAAACAACAATGAATTAGTTGCTATTTATGGAAATTTCATCAATCGTGTGGTGGTGCTTACTCAAAAATATTATCAAGGTCAAGTGCCGCCACCTGGAAATTTTAACCCTGAAGATGAGGAAACTATTCGGCAAGTCTCGCTATTCCCAGATCGAATTGGTCAAGCCATAGAAAGATATAAATTTCGAGAAGCTTGCAATGAAATAATGCAATTGGCCCGATTTGGAAATAAATATTTAGCAGAGGCTGAACCATGGAAATTAGTTAAAGAAAATCCCGAAAGGGTAAAAAGCATTATGAATGTTGCCCTGCAAATTGCTACCGCTTTGGCCATTGTAAGTGAACCTCTTTTGCCCTTTACTGCTAAGAAATTACAAAAAATGCTCAATTTAAATAGTGACTTTAATTGGCATACTATTAGTGCTTCTGTACAACTTCCACAGGGGCATCAAATTCAGCCAGCATCACTCCTTTTTGAAAAAATTGAAGATAAAGCCATTGAAGCCCAGCGAGAAAAATTAAATACTAAATCACAAAAAAAAGAAACAGAATTGATCTCTTCGCCACCCAAAGACCCAATCTCTTTTGACCATTTCACTGCTTTAGATTTACAAGTTGCAACAATTCGCACTGCTAGTCTTGTGCCCAAAACCAAAAAACTACTACAAATAACACTAGAGATTGGCGATAAGGAAGCTACAGTAGTGTCAGGAATAGCTGAATCGTATCGACCCGATGAAATTATTGGTAAACAAGTTTTATATCTAGCGAATCTAGCTCCTAGAAAAATCAGAGGGGTAGAAAGTCAAGGTATGTTGTTGTTAGCTGAAGATCTGGACGGCAAATTAGTTTTTGTAAGTCCAGAAACAAAAATTAATTCAGGAACTAAAGTTTCTTAGGTGCTCTTACCTATTGCATTTGACACTTGCTATACATTATCCTTACCAGAAGGGCATCGTTTTCCTATGGAAAAATATGACTTGTTGGCCACCCAACTCCTTCTTGAAGGAACGGCGCAAAAAGACGATTTTTTCTATCCTAAGAAAGCCTCAATTGAATCAGTGCAGGTAGTACACCACCCTTTATATGTCGAAAAGCTGATTAACTTACAATTGGATCGATCTGAAATACGAAAAATTGGCTTTCCTCTCAGCCCAGAATTGATTGAAAGAGAATTTATTATTGCTGGAGGCACTCTACAAGGTTGTGAAATGGCATTAGACACTGGGGTGGCGATGAATATTGCAGGGGGAACCCATCATGCTTATGCACAGAGAGGGGAAGCTTTTTGCCTACTAAATGATCAAGCCATTGCAGCCCAAAATTTATTAAATCAAGGTCTTGTAAAAAGAGTATTAATAGTAGATTTAGATGTACACCAAGGCAATGGAACAGCCTCTATTTTTGATAACAATCCAGATGTCTTTACTTTTTCAATGCATGGAGCTAAAAATTTTCCTTTTAAAAAAGAACGAAGTGATTTAGACCTTGCCCTTGAAGATGGAACTTCTTCTACAGAATATCTTACTATTCTTAAAAAAACACTCCCTGAACTAATTGAAAGAATTAAACCAGACTTTATTTTCTACCTATCAGGAGTGGATGTGTTAGAAACAGACAAACTAGGACGATTGGGACTCACCATTGAGGGTTGTAAAGAAAGAGATGCTTTTGTTTTTGAACTTTGTAAAGAAAAAGAAATTGCTGTGCAATGCAGTATGGGAGGTGGCTATTCAAAAGACATCAATATTATTGTAGAAGCACACTCCAATACATATCGATTGGCCAAAGAAATTTTTACTTAGCTCCCCAAGTTTGGCTTTTCATATTTAAAGCCGCAATGACAACATCTTTCCTACTAATTTGGCCAACTAATAGATTATTACGCATCACCGGAAATCGTCTTCTGCTCGTTTTTGAAAATAATGCTGCCGCTTCGAAAACACTAAGCTCAGCATCTATAGTATCTACATTTTTTGTCATGAAGTGAGCTACAGATTTATCTAAAATGGGCATATTAAAGTAACGACTATCTGAAATTTCTTTCATACAATCTGCTTCAGAAATGACTCCAACTAAGTGTCCTTTTTCGTCAACAACCGGACCTCCAGAAATTCGATTTTTGATGAATTGCCTCATAACTTCGTGGATGGATTGCTCTGGTTTGAAGACCACCAGAGTGCTACACATAATATCTGCAACAGATAATTTTTTGGGAACTATACGTTTTGTTTGTGCTCGCTCTCCTTGAAAACTTTTTATTGGCATAATCTTAGATTTTAGAGGTTGAACTGTTTAAAATACAATTATTTTTGCTCTTATTTTAGTAAATCAGAAAGAAAATAGTGTTTTAATTAGGATAAATTATCCCCATACGTAAAACTATGATTGGCATTTTAGGCTATGGATGGCTTGGTAAGGCGCTTACAGAGAAGCTTCTCAATGAAGGGTATAGCGTCAATGCTAGCAAGACGAATTGGTCAAAAGATTCAGATGAATATAGACCTCATTTTAAGCCCTTTAAACTCCTTTTAACTGAACGGGGTATTGAAGGAGAGCTCGCCTTTTTTGAAGGGGTAACACAACTATTGATATTGCTTCCACCAACACAAAAACTTACTGGCTTTAATCTCTTAACGCTTTTAAACTCTCTTTATCAGTTCTTGCCGGAAACCCCAGTTGAGCGGATAATTTTTACGAGCTCAACCTCAGTCTACGGAAATCAAACGGGAATTATTAATGAGGATTCACCTTTGCAATCTGATACAAAAAATGCAAAGCTTCTCGTTCAATGTGAAAAATTCATTGAGCAACAACCCCTTCCTCATTTCATTCTCCGCTTAGGAGGACTTATAGGATCTGATCGTCATCCAATTATGCAACTTCAAGAGAAAATAATAAAAAATCCAGCAGGTTATATCAATTTCATACATCAAACCGATGCAGTGAATATTCTTTTCAATGCTATACTTAAAAAAGAAATAAATGGGGTTTACAACGCTGTATGTCCTACTCACCCCAATAGAAAAGACTATTATCTTGCTATGGCAAAAAGAAAGGGTCTGCCTCAACCCAAATTTGAAAATGATTCTCCAATCAAAAGAAAAATTATTTCAAAGAAGGTATGTCAAGTGCTTAATTATGAATTTAAAGTGAATAATTTGTTAATATAAAATTAGCTGGATAAGAAGAACCTTTCTTTTCATTTTTTATTTTAAATCAAATTGCCGTTGTGTCTGTAAAAAATAAATACATATCTGTTTTAGAACAACTTTTGATTCATCTCAAAAACGCCAAACTAGAATACCTTGGGGCAGCTGATGTGGCATCTCAAACAGAAGACAAGAGGTATTTCAACCAACAAGCGTTGCTTCGCAATCGCTTTTTTCATGAGGTATTAAGCCAACTGCAAAATGAAAATATTAATTTAGAGGATTTGGTAGTTCGTAATTTTAATTTTGATCAACTTCTCATTTCATCTATCAAAGGATTAAAAAATAGTGCTTATGAAAAATGCTTAGAGGCAGATAATCACCTTAAAGAATTGTATCAAAAAACAATGCTACTGCCTATAGATAGTTCTCTTTTTGAAAAGCAATTTGAAAGAATAGAGTCTGCCATTGCTCGTCATAAAACACTTCACGCTTCTTTTAATTTTGCAACTGATAATTAAGGGTTGATCTCTAAAAGTTTGACTTGGGAAAGAACTTCGTCTTCTTCTCCAGCACTTCTAATTCTTTTTATTAAAAAATTATATTGATCATACAGCTTATCTAATGCGCCTTGAAGCGAGTCTTCTGTATAGTGTCTTGTAAAATATAGACATTTGTCCGATTGCATTTGTAACACTTTTATACGGCTTTTAATGGCCGGAATATTAAAGGGGTCTGGATATTCACTTTTTACCATACGTTTGGTGCGACCTCTTAAATTAATTAGATTGGTGCCAATACTTTTTGTATTCAATGTGGCTAATCTTTCTACTGATTCTTGTAAATCTGTTAAATCTTTCCAGCTATCTATTTCTAAATTTTCAAAAAAATTAGCAGGAAGTTTCTCTAATGTTGTAGTCTCTCTTTCAGTGATATTTAATGTTTCTGAAACCGTCAAGGGTGTTGTAGGTTGTGTTGGATCATTACACGCAAAAAACAACAGAATTACTACATATTTGTGCATCGTAAATTAATTTAGGGAAGGTGTTTCTTGCAATGTATAAATTCGAATCATCATCAGAATAAAAAAGATTGATTGTAACAAATATAAATGAAACGAATATTTAGTGTCTAACTTGATATTCCATTTGGCAAATACTAATTGTAGTGGAAATGCAACAACTGCCCATCCTAAATAATTGTGAAGTCCAGCAATCCCTTCTTGAAATTTCCAAAAATCTAATGCAGGTGCCACAGGTTCAATGAGAAGATCTAAAAAGAGCATTAAAAAAGTCCCAATGCAAGCCTTTTGAAAAAGTGTTTTAGAAAATGTACTCGCGATAGTTGCACATATAAAAACTAATAAGCACCAATTTATTCCTATAATCAAGGGCACACCCATCCATTTAATCCCAAGTGTTGAGCCATATTGATATTGCCCAAAAAGAAAACCAAAGTTGACCCCAATTATTTCTGCAGTTAACCCTACTGTGTAGCATATTAACAAAGTTATCAAAGATCTAGTATTAATTTTTAGATTGAACAGCAGCAGCATAAAACATAGCATTAAATTTAGGGGTGTGGCTTCTGTGAACCAATCAGCGTCTCCATAAATTATTCCAATTGCTCCAGAAACATGAAAAAGCCATATTAGAGCAAGAGATAAATTTAGTTTAGATACCACAGGATGAGTGTTCAAGCTCATTTTTTAGATAATTCGTCAACGATTTTAGCGGAAAGTAGACACAGTGGAATGCCTCCTCCAGGATGCACACTCCCACCACAAAAATAAAGGTTTTTAATTCGTTGACTAAAATTAGGATGCCTAAGAAAGGCCGCTGTTGTTTTATTGCTCGAAGAGCCATAAAGAGCCCCCTTGTAAGATTGTGTTTTCTTTTCAATTAAGGGCGGGGTTAATATTTCTTCACAGGCTATGAGAGGTTCAAGTTCAGTTTTTAGAATTCTTGATAATTTTTTTAAAACATTTTTTTTAACTCGACCTACTAAGGCATCCCAATCTTGACCATAATCTGCAGGACTATTGATCATTACAAACCAATTTTCACATCCTCTAGGAGCATCTTTGGGTACATCTTTTGAAGTAATATTGACATAAACTGTCATATCATCTGCAATTGTTTTTTGATTGAAAATAGCATCAAATTCTGAATGATAATTATCTGCAAAAAAAATATTGTGTAACTCTAGTTGAGGAAAAACTTTTTCAATTCCCCAATAAAATATTACAGCTGCACTGGAGCGTTCTTGTTGTATAATGGTTTTAGGTTGGGGCCAATCTGGCAATAATTTTGAATAGGTGGGCACCACATCCATATTCGAAACCACTAGCTGTGCAGGAAAAATCTCTTTATTGGCCCTCACTCCTTCTACAACACTATCCTTTGTAAGAATTTGATCTGCTCTAGTCTCAAAATGAAAAAGCACTCCCAACCTTTTTGCTAGATCAAAAAGCGAAAGAGTGATTTGATGCATTCCTCCCTCTGGTATATAAGTGCCATAGTGTTGCTCCAAATGTTGAATTAGCGTCATCATTCCTGAAGTTTCGTAGGGATTAGATCCGTTGTAGGTGGCAAACCGATCAAACAGTTGAACTAACTTGGGGTTCTTAAAATTATTTTGATTGACCTTATGCAAGGTCTTGTCAAGTTCGTAGGTGTTTAAATGGGCTAAAGCTTTGAGTGTGTCTAATGATAAAAATGTATTGAGCTTATGTAAAGATTGTTCTAAAAAAAGACTACGAGTAAGATTGAATTTCTTTTCGGCTCTTGTTAAATATTTTAAGATTTTTTGTGGAGGTTCATTAAACGTTTTTGAGGCACTGGAGACAAACTCATCTCGATCTGAGGAGGCGCTAAAATGGGTATGGTCTTCCCAAAAATAGTGACAAGCCACTTCTTTTCTTTTATACTTAAAATGATCTTCTGGATCTTCTTTTGCCAACTTAAAAAGATCTAAAACCCATTGAGGCATGGTAAACAAAGAGGGGCCTGCATCAAATCGATAACCATTTTGCTCAAAGGCTGTTAGCTTTCCCCCAGGATAAGCATTTGCTTCTAGCACCGTAACTTTCATTCCCCTAGCGGCTAAACGAATGCTGGTGGCCAACCCTGCAATTCCAGCTCCAATTATCACAACTTTATCCCTCCTCATTTTCATTTCTGTTTTTTATCATAAATCAATTGAAACCGCACAAACATATCTTCTTTATACCATTTTCGTTTTCTTGTTTTCTTGACAATTTCTGCATGGCTCTTAGATCCATAGGCAAATTGATTTACGGCAGCAGCATTATCCCAAATACTTAAGGTAGCCTGCTGAATAAATGGCCACTCACCTATCCCTTTATAATATTGAATTCCTTTGGCTTGAGCAATTGCCTTACTAGCTTTTGGAACTGATTTCCAAAAAGAAAGCAGTTTGCTCCAGTTTAAAGTAGCTCTTGTGATAATGACCAACGGAGAGGTATCCTCTAAAGATAAATCTTTGTCAGTTTCAAAGGGGTTTTGATTGTTCCAACTACCATGACTTTTAATTGGTTTCAAAAGAAGATGTCGTGCCCTCTCAGAATTTTCCTGATACTTCTTATAAACTGAATTTTCTTCTAATTGCTGCTCAAAGTGGTGTTGCGATTCCCAAACACTGAGAAGTGCATAGGTTGAGAAATCTGGTTTTAAACTAAATCCTTCTCCTCCTCCTGTTCCCAAAAACTTAAAAAAATGTAAGCCTGAAGTCAATTTAAATCGTCTTGGTGCTATACCCATTTGCTTAAATGCCCAAAAACGATTTTTGTTAAAATGATACAAACTCACCGATGTTACTCGAGACATAGGCTTTTCTAATCTTTTTTGAAAGATAAAAGTTTATGAAATAAAAAACGTCTCTGCGAAAGGATTTTAGAATTTGACTTGTGGAAGTAAATTGCAGAGACGTTTAGAAACCAAATTGAATTTAAACTTGTTTAAAGATATGTAAAATTTATTATACAAAACAAACATTGCTTAAACAATTTTGCACTCATCTGCTGTCGTTTTTTAAATTTTCAAATCTAAAAAACCATTTATCTATCTGTTTTTCAATAATTTAATGTTTATTTATTTTGAATCTATATTTAAGAAAAGAGAGTGAAAAAATATCTCAGAAAATTATTTCCCTCGTGTAAAAGTCTTGAAAATAAGGGTTTATTTGATCTTTTATTTGGGATTTAACAAAAAAAGAGTGGTTATTTTAAATACTTTGTATAGTTTGAACTTGGATTTTTATTTTAGATGTATAAACAAACAAAACAATTTCTAATTCTTATAATAACCATAATTAGCGGATATCATTTGCATTCCCAGACAAAAAATATTGATTTTCAACAAAAGC
>NTKF01000017.1 GCA_002457295.1 Flavobacteriales bacterium MED-G22 | reverse complement strand
CTTTTATTCAATAAAGAATATGCTGCTGCCAAAACTCAGTTTGATGCCGTTGTGAATAGTGGAGTTTATCAGCTTCAAGATTGTTTTCATGACATCTTTACAACTGGTGGAGAAAATGGAACTGGTATGATCTTTACCATCCAAGGTTCAGTCAATGATGGAAATGGTGGGAGTATAAACGGAATGTTTGCGGACCGCTTAAATCACCCTCATGGTGGTTCCCCTTTCGGATGTTGTGGTTTCCACCAACCTAGCCATAACTTAGTAAATGCTCACAAGGTTGACTCAAAAGGACTACCTTTCTTGGATAAATCTTATAATAATGCAGATGTAACCATAGACGATGTGGTTGATCCTAGACTAGACTGGACAGTTGGTCGAGACAATGTGCCTTTCTTAACATGGGGTATTCACGAACCCACTTGGATTCGAAACAGACCTTTTGGAGGCCCTTTTAGTCCAAAGAAATTTATTCACGAGCCTAACGAAATTAGTAACGTAGGTTGGTCTAATAAACAATTGAGTCCACTAAACATCCCAATCATCAGATATGCTGACGTTCTATTGATGTTAGCAGAAACAGAAATTGAAGTTGGGTCTTTAGAAAGAGCTAGAGAGCTTGTAAACATGATTCGAGAAAGAGCTGCAGGTTGTGCCATCAACAGTGATGGTGTAGCCACAACAGATTTAAGTGATCCGTCTATTTCTTGGGCGAAATATGATGTTAAGCCATATACTGAAGCTTGGACAGATCAAGAAACTGCTAGAACAGCTGTGCAATTTGAACGAAGAATAGAGCTTGCTCTTGAAGGCCAAAGAATGTTTGACCTTGTTCGGTGGGGTATTGCAGAACAAGTAATCAATAATGATTATTTACCTGTTGAGAAAACCAAAAGAGATTATTTGATAGCCTCTCCTGGTTTCCAATCAAAGCATGCTTTACACCCGCTACCTCAAGCGCAAATAGAACTTAGTAAAGTTGATGGAGAATCAACCCTAAAACAAAATCCAGGGTACTAAGGTTTTTATTTTTTGATTTTAAAAAAAAAGAGGTATTTTCTTGTAAATTACCTCTTTTTCTTTTGGAAATGTATAAAAAGGTAGATGCAGCGGATTAGTTTCATAATGACTTTATTTTTGGTTATGTCGTGTGCCAATGACAAAACCAGCAACAAATTATTTTCAATAGTCAACCCAAAAAAATCGGGTATCGACTTTGTCAATGAGGTTGAAGACGGCAGCGATTTTAATGTGCTTAATTATAGGAACTATTATAATGGTGGTGGCGTGGCTATTGGTGATCTAAATCAAGATGGTTTTGCTGATATCTATTTTACCGCAAATATGGGACCCAACAAACTTTATTTAAATCAAGGAGATTGGTCTTTCATAGAGGTGTCAAAAAAAGCTAAAGTAGAAGGTGCTCAGGGTTGGAGCACGGGGGTGGCCTTTGCTGACATTAATGGAGACGGTAGGCTTGACATTTATGTATGCAATTCTGGAGAAGTGAAAGGAGACAATAAAATAAATGAACTCTACATTAACCAAGGTGTTGATAAAGAGGGTGTGCCCATCTTCAGTGAACAAGCGCAAAAATGGAACCTCGATAACCAAGGCTATTCAACTCATGCTTCTTTTTTTGATTATGATTTAGACGGTGATTTAGACTGTTATATTCTGAATAACTCTTTTAAAAAACCTGAAAAGATTGATATCCTTAAAACAAACAGGAATGTGATTGATATAGAAGGAGGTGACAAACTACTAAGAAATGATGGGGCTGTCTTTACAGACGTGACTCAAGAGGCAGGAATTTTTTCTAGTAATAATGGTTTTGGTTTGGGTATTTCTGTGAGTGATACCAATAATGATGGCTACCCTGACATGTATATAAGTAACGATTTTTGGGAAAGAGACTATTATTATATCAATCAAAAAAATGGCACTTTTAAAGAAGTGCTTAACTCTAGCTTGCCTACCTGCTCTATGTCTAGTATGGGCTCTGACATTGCTGATTTAAATAACGATGGTGCGATAGACATTTTTACTACAGATATGCTTGCTGCAGATAATTATCGATTAAAGGCAATGACCGTTTTTGATCCTTATCGATTGGAAAACTACAAGTTTAGACAAGGGTATCATTATCAAATCATGCAAAATAGTTTACAAATAAACAATGGTGAGGGTAGGTTTTCTGAAGCTGCAAACCTTGCCGGAGTTTCAGCCACTGATTGGAGTTGGGGCGCGCTGATCTTTGACATGGATAACGATGGTTGGAAAGATATTTTTGTAAGCAACGGTATTTACAGAGACATTATGTTTCAAGATTTCGCAACTTTTATAAATGATAAAGAAGCCATAAAAAAAATTATTATGGAAAAAAAGAGTTTTGATTGGAGAGACTTTGTCACCTATATCCCTTCAAACCCTCAAGCTAATTTTGCTTTTATCAATCAAAAGAAAGCGACACTTCCTAAATTTGAAAACAGTTCCATCTCCCTAGGTTTGGACCAACCTAGTTTTTCAAATGGATCAGCCTATGGAGATTTAGACAACGACGGAGACCTTGACTTGGTTGTGAATAACGTCAATATGACAGCCTTTGTTTATCGAAATAATTCAAACAATTCATTCTTAAAAGTAAAGTTAAAAGGCAAGACTAAAAATCCATTTGCAATAGGCACAAAAATTATTGCGGAAAACAACGGCCTCATTCAATCGGCTCAAAACTATACTGCTCGCGGTTTTCAAAGTTCAGTCGAAAGTGGCTTTATCTTAGGCTTTGAAAAAGATTCCATTTTAGATAAATTGACTATTATTTGGCCTGACAAATCACAAAAAATATTGACAGACATCGCCTTAAATCAAACCTTGACCGTTGAACAAGACAAATCACCAACGGTTGTAAATCAGCAAAAAATTAAAGTCAACGCTTTGTTTAAAGAAAAAAGTGCTAGTCTAAAAGGAAATAAAAAGCACCAAGAAAATATTTATAATGATTTTGATCATGAAATTCTTTTGCACAAAATGCTCTCTACAGAAGGGCCCCTGGTGCTTAAAGGTGATCTAAACAACGATGGGAATGATGATTTTTTACTCGGTGGAAGTGCAGGAGATACTGATCGGTATTTTGTTGGAAATGGAAAGGGTTGGAACTCCTCTAAAAAAATGGAAATCGTTTTTGAAAAAGACAAGTCTTTTGAGACCACCTCTGGAGCCATAGTAGATCTCAACGGAGATGGATATCAAGATATTGTGCTTGGTGGCGGGGGCAATGAGTATCAGAAAGGACGTGACCATTTCAGTTTGAGAGTATATGTAAATGATAAAAAAGGAGGGGTAATTAAAACCTCATCTCTTCTTCCAAAAATTTATGGGAATTTTTCTTGTATTCTTGCCGCTGATTATGATCAAGATGGAGATATGGATTTATTTATTGGGGCTTCTTATGTCCCTGGAAATTATGGCCTTGTTCCAAAAAGTTTTCTACTCCAGAATATTGGAGAAGGGCAATTTATCGATAGCACCCCACCCGAATTATCTCGAGCAGGCATGATCACTTCTGGAGTTTGGAATGATCTGAATCAAGATGGATATCCAGAGTTAATGTTAGTTGGAGAATGGATGTCGCTCATTACTTTTTTAAATGAAGGGGGACAACTTAAAGCCAACCGAAAAACTCCAAATTCAACAGGGTGGTGGACTAAATTGGCAGCAAAAGACCTAGACCAAGATGGCGATTTGGATCTGATCGCTGGCAATTGGGGAGAAAATTCGCCATTTAATGCCACACCCGATGAACCCTTAGAAATGTATGTCAAAGACTTTGACCAAAATGGAAAAACAGAATTTATCATCAACTGGTATCCTCCACAAGAACATGTCGCTTATCCATTTGGAACAAAAAATGAAATTACGAGTCAGGTCACTATGCTAAAAAAGACAAATATTACATATGACGCATTTGCACAAAAAACATATGAAATGATATTTACTAAAGAACAACGCTCTGATGCGTCATTCTTTAAAGCCGAAGAATTAAGAACAGGCATCTTTTGGAACGAAAATGGGAATTGGCGGTTTCAAACCCTTCCAGACGAAGCACAACTGAGTCCTGTTTATTCTATTGTCGCCGAAGATTTCAATGGTGACCAAATTATTGACCTTTGGCTCGGCGGGAATTTTTGGAGCCTAAAGCCCCAAGTTGGCAGACTAAATTCAAGCAAAGGACTCACATTATTTGGGTCTAAAGACAACACTTTTAAAGTGGTCGATAAAAAGGTGTCAGGAATAGAAATTGAGGGAGAAGTGAGAGGTGCTGTTTATTTGCGCCAAAATGATGTTGAAGGAATAGTCATTGGTATTAATAACAGTGATCTCAAATTTTATGAATTTCAAAAATAAGGGCCAAAATGAAAAAAAGAGTTTTAATTATTATACTGCTTCTTGTTGGTTGTTCTAAAAAGAAAACCTTGTTTGAAAATATTTCACCCAAAAAATCAAATGTTTACTTTTCAAATGATATAATTGAAAGGGAAGGCTTTAATATTTTAGAAAATGAGTTTGTCTACAATGGTGGAGGCATAGGCATTGGTGACTTTAACAACGATGGCTTGCAAGATCTTTATTTTACAGGAAATATGGTTGACAATTCACTATACCTAAATAAGGGTGATTTTAAATTTGTTGACGTCAGCAAAATAGCACATGTAAAAGCAGAAAATCGATGGAGCTCGGGGGTAGCCGTTGTGGATATCAACAATGATGGTTTGCTGGATATATATTCCTGTGCTACGATGCTTAAGGAACCCGAAAAAAGAAAAAACCTACTCTATCTAAACAAAGGAACCAACGCTGAGGGTGTACCTATTTTTGAAGAAGTGGCCAAGGCGTATGGATTAGATGATGACTCTCACACAACTAATGCTGCTTTTTTTGACGCTGATAATGATGGTGATTTAGATCTTTTTTTAGCCGTAAATCTTACTGATGAAAGGCATATTCCAAATGTGTATAAAAAGAAAGTTACTGATGGGTCTTCTGTCCGAACAGATAAACTTTATAGAAATAATTTTGACGAAGAAAAGGGGCACCCCGTGTTTACTGATATTTCCTTAGAGGCAGGAATAAAAATTGGTGGGTTTAGCCTAGGAATAAATATTTGTGATATCAATCAAGATGGATGGAAAGATATTTATGTCACAAATGATTATTTATCTAATGATATCATATATATCAATAACCAAGACGGAACTTTTAGTGATAATGCTGAAAAGTATACTAAGCACACTTCATATTCTGCTATGGGAAACGATGTAGTCGATTTAAATAATGACGGAAAGGATGAAATTGTCGCTTTGGACATGCTGCCTGAAGATAATTACAGGAGAAAAACTATGCTCTCTCCGAATAATTATAATAATTATTTAAATAACGACCGCTTTGACTATAACTATCAATTTGTTAGAAACACTCTGCAACTAAACATGGGGAAAAGACCTGACAGTGATGATTTTCAATTTAGTGAAATAGCCTTCATTTCAGGAATTAGTGCAACAGATTGGAGTTGGGCCCCACTTATTGCAGATTTTGATAACGATTCAGACCGCGATATAATTATTACAAATGGATTTCCTAAAGATGTTACAGACAGAGACTTTATTGACTACAATACTGAGGTTGGTTACTATGCAACCAAAGAATTTCTTCTTCAAATTATACCCTCTGTAAAGCTAAAAAATTATGCTTTTAGAAATTCGATTGTTGAGGGTCTACCCCTTTATGAGGATGTTACGGATGATTGGGGGATTGAGATGCCTTCGTTTTCTAATGGTGCCGCATTTGCAGACTTAGATAATGATGGCGATTTAGATTATGTAGTCAATAATATTAATGACCCTGCTTTTATCTATAAAAATCAGTCCATTGGAGAAAAAAATAATTTGAATCATTGGATAAAAATTGGTTTCAAGGGAACAGATAAAAACATAAATGGTATTGGAGCTCAGGCAACAATTTATCAAAATGGCACCGTTCAATCTTACCAAAACTCCCCCTACAGAGGGTATTTATCATCAATGCCACAAGAAATTCATTTTGGTCTAGGAAAGAATTCAATTATTGACAGTATAGTCATCCGTTGGCCATCCCGTAAGAAGGAAACAATGACCCAAGTCAAAGCCAATAATACCCTCATTTTTGATGTCAAAAATGCCATGGAGGACACCAACTTGCTTAATCCTTATCCAACTAGGGATAAGCTCTTTAAAAAAGTAAACACTGAAAAAGGGATAGAATTTGCTCATGACGACTATGATTTTGTTGATTTTGATATTCAATCTACGCTACTCCATAAGCTTTCAGAATTTGGGCCTGGAATGGCTGTTACAGATGTTAATTCTGATGGTTTAGATGATTTTTATATAAGTAGCTCTCACTACAATAAAAACTATTTTTTCGTCCAACAAAAAAACGGTCGCTTTGTTAAGGATAGTCTCTTAATTAAAAAACCAGACGCAAAAAATGAAGGTGAAGAATTAGGAGTACTGTTTTTTGATGCAGACATGGATGGAGATGATGACTTGTATGTAGTTCGTGGGGGGTATGAATTTGGGTTAAATGTGGCTTCCTATCAAGATGTTTTTTATCGCAATCAAGATGGCCAATTTTCAGCAGACACACTTGCCCTTCCTTCTTTTAAAAGTAGTGGATCATGCGTTCGGGCTGCAGATTTTGATAAAGACGGTGACCTTGACCTATTTGTTGGAGGTCGACTATACCCACACCAATACCCAATGTCTGTAAGTAGTTATTTACTCCAAAATGATGGCACAGGAAAATTCTCTATAGCAAACCCTGATGTTGCGCCAGGTTTTGATAACCTTGGTATGGTAAGTGATGCTCTTTTTGCTGATGTTGACAACGATGGATGGACCGATTTGATGCTTGCTGGAGAATTCATGCCTTTGACAATATTCAAAAATATTGAAGGAAAATTTCACCTGAACGAGAACAACGGTCTGAATCAACATACTGGATTTTGGAATAGTTTGGCTGCTGGTGATTTTGATCAAGATGGTGATTTAGACTTTGTTGCTGGTAATCTTGGTCTTAACTCACAAATAAATGCTTCAAAAGAAAACCCCTTTAGAATTTATTATGGTGACTTCGACAAAAATGGGTCTATAGACGTAATTCCCTCTATGTGGAGAAAGTCAATATCAGGAGAGAAGAAAGAGTTTCCCTTCTTCACAAGAACGGATATCGAAAAACAAATAATTAAGGTAAAAAAAGCCTATAAAAAACATGAAGATTTTGGAAAGGCTACACTGGATCAAATAATCGGATTATTCCCTAATGCGGATACTAAAATAAAAGAGGTGACGGAAATTAGAAGCATGTATGTGGAAAATTTAGGCGAGGGTAAATTTTCTTTAAAACCCTTGCCAAGACGTTTTCAAATAGCGCCCATTTTTGGTATGCAGACTGGTGATTTTAATGGTGATGGTACTTTGGATATATTGGCTGTTGGAAACGATTATGGCGCTGAAATTAGAACTGGAAGATTAGATGCCTTCAACGGGGGTGTTTTGGCGGGAAATGGCAAAGGAGAATTTACTGAAGTGGACATGTCCAAAAGTGGTCTTGTGATCTCAAAAAATGCAAAAAGCGTTATCCAGCTTTTGGATAAAAATCAAAAAGAATTATTAATCATTGGTCAAAATAAAGAGGAGCTACTTGTTTTTGAAAAGCACAATAAAAATACCAATGCTCTAAAACTAAAAGCTCAAGACGCTTATGCAATTGTGCGCTTAAGAGATGGGAGTTTTTATAAAGAGTTACTCCCCTATGGCAATACCTTTTTATCACAATCCGCAAGAAAGTTAATGATCGGAAAAAATGTAATGTCTTGTGAAATTTTCGGTTATCAGGGGGAGTCCCGAAAAATATCATTTTAATGTATTCAAGACTGTATTATATGATATTTATCTGTTAAATTTAAACTTTAGTGAAAGTTATGAGTTGCAAAATACTCCCCCAATTTGCGTCTCTTTTCGCTGATCAATCATGAACTAAAAAACAAACATGAAAAAACTACTATTATTTGCATTCATTTTTTATTGGATGCCCATCACAATAAACGCTCAAAAAAAGAAAGAAGAGCCTCTAAATGTAGTATGGATAAGCTGTGAGGACATGGGCCCGATTCTAGGGGCTTATGGAAACTCGGTCATAAAAACCCCCCATTTAGATAAACTAGCCAGTGAAGGAGTAAGATACACTCACGCCTACTCAACGGCTGGCGTATGTGCTCCTAGCAGATTTTCAATAATTACCGGTATGTATTCGGCACGATTAGGAGCTCATAATATGAGAACAGGAAATCATCATAACTTTAAAACGCCTGAGCAAGTGACGCACAAAACCTATATTGGTGTGCGAGATAAGACGGGTAGAAATGTAGTTGAATATGAGGTTGTTCCCCCTCCCCATGTCAAACCCTTCACAGAAGAATTACGCAAAGAAGGCTATTATTGTGCTAATAATTATAAATGTGATTATCAGTTTAATGCTCCTTTTACGGCATGGGACGAAGTTTCTGACAAAGTGAGCTATAAAGATGCGCCCAAGGGCAAACCATTCTTTTATGTATGGAACACCTTAGTAACTCACGAATCCAGAATTTGGGAACGCAAAGACAAACCTCTGACTGTGCAACCTGAGGATGTGATTATACCCGATTATTTTGCAGATATTCCAGAAGTGAGAAATGACATTGCTAGAAAATATTCTAATATAGAAGAAATGGATAGGCAAATGGGACTTCTCATAAAGCAACTAGAAGAGGATGGTTTGTTAGATAAAACAATTATCATTTTTTGGAGTGACCATGGAGGAAATTTATTGCGTCAAAAAAGAGCCGTTGGCAATAGCGGGCTCAATGTTCCCCTGATTATTCGATATCCTGACAAAAGAAGAGCAGGTGAAGTTGACAACCGCATTGTTTCTCTCATGGATTTAGGTCCAACAACATTGTCTTTACTCAACATAAAGCCTCCTGCACATTTGGATGGAAAGGCATTTGCTGGTGCTTATGAAGACGCTCCCAGAAATTATGCCTTTGGCACAGCAGATCGATTTGATGAAGTTACAGACATGCAGCGTTCTGTCTTAGATGGTCGCTTTGTTTATATCAAAAACTTTATGCCGCAACTGCCTTTAGTATATCGCAATCAGTATAGAGAACAAATAACCATGAACGCAAAACTAATTGAATTGGACCGTCAAAAAATGTTGGCAGGCGATGCTTCCTACATTTTTATGAAAACCAAACCCAGAGAAGAGCTATATGATTTAAAATCAGACCCTTATGAGGTGCACAATGTGGCAGACGACCCCAAGTATGCTTCAAAATTGACAATTTTGAGAAAGGCACTAGCCCATTGGCAACTCGAAATTGGAGATAAAGGCTTTGTCCCTGAACATGACTTAATTGAAATGTTTTGGCCAGAACGTTTGCAACCTGAAACGGCTGAAGTGCTTTTTGAAAAAGACGAAAAGGGCCGTGTAAAACTTCAATGTAATACTGTGGGTGCTTCAATTGGATATCAATTGGATGATGAGATTGGGTCTTCTAAGTGGAGACTCTACCACAAACCGATCAAGACAATTAAAAATCAATCAATTGCTGCAAGGGCAATAAGAATTGGTTTTAAAGCCTCTCGAATAACTTCTAACGAAAACACAATAAAATGACTATATTAAAACATAAATTACCTTATCTATTTTTGATAGCCTTGTTAATTACAGGCTGTAAATCAGATACTAAAACTACAGCCTCCGTAGATCAACAAAAACAAAATATTTTATTTATTGCCATTGATGACTTAAGACCTAAGATCAATAGCTATGGAGAAACAAAAATGATTACTCCCAATATAGATCAATTAGCCAGAGAAGGCGTTCAATTTAACAATGCCTTTACGAATATTGCTGTCTGTGGAGCAAGTAGGTCTTCAATCATGACAGGAGTTCGCCCTAGTCAAAAAAGGTTTAATGATTTTTCAACTCGGGCTTCTGTTGATGCTCCTACAGCCATTCCCTTAAATCAGATTTTTAAAGAAAATGGATATGAAACAATTGGATATGGAAAGATTTATCATCATGAAGATGATTTTAGTGAACATTGGTCTGAAGTAGAAAAAGGGAGACCCCATGTTTTTCAAGACCCTAAATCAATTGAGATAATCAATAATGCTGAAAGAGGTGAATATGGTAAAAAAACACCTGTTCTTGAATATCCAGAAGTGGATGATTATGCCTATAATGACGGGAAAATCACTAAAAAGGCCATTGCTAAGATGAAGAGTTTGACCGAACAAAATAAACCCTTTTTCATGGCGGTAGGTTATGTTTCTCCTCACCTTCCTTTTATCCAACCCAAAAAATATTGGGACATGTATGATCACGATGCCATTGAGTTAGTTGATAATCCTTATCAACCAAAAAACTCTCCCAATATTGCTATTGAGGCTCAACACAATTCTGCTGAGCTGAGAAAAAATTATTTAGGAATACCGGCTCAAGGCCAACTTAGTGATGAACTTTCTCGTGATTTAATTCACGGTTATTATGCAAGTGTTACCTATATGGATGCACTAGTAGGTGAATTGATTCAAAGTTTGGATGAAATGGGGATCAGAGAAAACACAACAATCATTTTGTGGAGCGACCATGGCTATTTTTTAGGAGAACACGGCTTTTGGTGTAAGCACAGTACTTTTCAAGAAGCAATCAAAATTCCGTTTATTATTTCTTCACCAAAATTTGCCAAAAATAAGACTACAGAATCTTTTACGGAATTAGTGGATGTCTATCCAACGCTATGCGAAATTACGGGTATAAAAGCACCTGATTATATTCAAGGCAAAAGTTTAATTCCCGTCTTAGAAAACCCCTCCATAATGCTCAAAGATGAAATTTACACTCGTTATAAACAAGGTGAAGCTGTAGTTGATCAAAACTATTCATACACTGAGTTTTTTGAAGGAGATAAGTATCTGGGCAATATGCTCTATGATCTCGATGTGGATGGCAAACAAAACATGGACATTTCAAAAGAATCAGAAAACAAAATGGTAGTAGAGAAATACAGTCAAAAACTCAAAGCGATGCGCGACATGGTTAATGAGAATCCTTTTGATTAAATCAAGCAATACAGGCTAATTAAACACCACATACAAACACTTTTAATATGGGTTCCAATAATACTTTTTCGCTGCTGCTCATAGTAGTTATTTCAATGACCTCCTGTGGCGATGGTCTTAATAAAACTAATAATGTAAAGGATGAGGCATTAACTCTTAAAGAAAAATTTAACAATGCATTTTTTATTGGAGCTGCATTAAATGAGGATCAAATAGAAGAAAAAGAGGTAATTGCCAATGAGTTATTAAAAAATGAATTTAACTCTATTACCAACGAGAATAATCTGAAGTGGATGTATATTCATCCAAAACCAAATTCATTTTATTTTGATATCGCCGATAAGTATGTAGCCTTGGGAGAAAAAAATGATATGCACATTGTAGGACATACCTTAGTTTGGCATTCTCAAATTGCGCCATTTATGAATGAAGTCAAAGACAGCGCAACCATGGCAGGCTACATCAAATCACATATTGAAACAGTGGTGGGAAGGTATAAAAGCCGAATCCATTCGTGGGACGTAGTCAATGAGGCTCTCAATGAAGACGGTTCTTTAAGAGCCTCCCTTTTTTATAAGGTAGTAGGAAAGAATTATATAAAGCAAGCATTTCAAATAGCACATCAATCGGATTCACAAGCTGAATTGACCTATAATGATTACAATTTATGTAACCCCAAAAAGAGAGAAGGAGCTCTTAGGCTTATAAAAGACTTGCAAGAAAGTGGCACCAAAATTGACGCTGTTGGAATTCAAGCCCATTGGCAACTCAACAGTCCTTCACTTGAAGAAATTGAAAAATCTATTATAGCCTATCACAACCTTGGCGTGAAAGTGATGTTTACAGAACTAGATGTATCACCCTTGCCCAATCCGTGGGAATTAGTGGGTGCTGGAGTGGAACAGGATTTTAAAAAACTTGAGGGTGATCCAACCATGAATCCATATCCAGTCGAACTACCAGAAGATATAAAAATAAAATTGGCCGATCGATATGAAAATATATTTAAACTGTTTTTGAAACACAAAGACAAAATCAGCCGAGTTACATTTTGGGGATTAACTGATAAGCACTCATGGCTAAATAATTTTCCTATAAGGGGGCGCACAAACTATCCGCTTTTATTTGATAGAAACTATCAGCCAAAAAAAGCCTACAAAAGAATATTAAAAATCGATTCTCTCCATTAAATCTAATTTTTTACATACTATGAATTCTTCTTCACAAACTCTATCGGTAAAAGAAAAAATTGGATACAGTTTAGGAGACTTAGCTGCTAATTTAGTTTTCCAAACGTTAGTCACCTATCTCGCTTTTTTCTACACTGATATTTATGGGCTTGATACTAGTGACGCCTCTGCCATCATTTTAGTAGTTGGACTTATTGCAGCATTTGGGTTTAATCCAATAATTGGAGCATTAAGTGATAGGACATCGTCCAAATGGGGAAAGTTTCGCCCTTGGATATTATACACTTCGGTTCCCCTTGGTGTGATTGCTCTTTTAGCGTTTAGCACCCCCGATTTTGGTTACAAAGGAAAACTTATTTATGCTTCTGTAACCTACACTTTATTATTGCTCCTTTATGCTGCAAACAACCTCCCCTACTCGGCCTTAAGCGGAGTGATCACTGGTGACATGGGAGAAAGAAACAGCTTGTCATCTTATCGATTTGTTGCTGTAATGTTTGCTCAATTTTTTGTGCAAGTATTTATGCTTCCCATTATTGAAAGTGCTGGCGGTGGAGATAAAGCTGTGGGTATTGAAATCGTTATGACATGGCTGGCCATCATTGGAACAGTTATGCTGCTCATCACATTTGTTACTACCAAAGAAAGAATTATACCCAAACCCGATCAACAATCTAGTCTGAGAGAAGATCTATCTGATTTATTTAAAAGTAGACCTTGGATCATCATGTTGATATTAACCACATTGCTTTTTATTACGCTAGCCATGAAGGGGGGGTCTTATGTCTATTACTTTAAGAATTATGTCGACAAAGAAAGTCTTACTAGTTTTATCAGTCCTATTTTAAATTTTCTATCTGGAATTGGAATCAATTTTTTTGGAACAGATCCCCTTTCAGCTGGATTTGGTTTGTTTAATGCGGGTGGAATCATTTTTATGATTTTTGGTATTGGATTATCTAAAAATCTAGCTGATAAATATGGCAAAAGAGACGTTTTCAATTTATTCCTTTTTCTCTCAACACTCTTTATTCTTATTTTTTATTTTTTTAGCGCTGAGTCTGTAGAATGGATGTTTGCAGCACAGGTTGCCCACGGTTTTTTCTATGGAATAACAATCCCTATTCTTTGGGCAATGATTGCTGATGTGGCAGACTATTCAGAATGGAAAAATAACCGGCGTGCCACCGCTATTGTTTTTTCTGCTATGATGGTTGGTCTTAAAGGGGGTCTTTCAATTGGTAGTGCACTACTCACTTGGATTCTTGGTGCCTATGGCTATATCACTAAAGAAGCGGCTGATGCTGCTGGAATAGCAAGTGATATGATTGTTCAACCCGAAAGCGCAATTGAAGGGACTAGAATGCTTGTTAGTATATTTCCATCGATTCCTTTTTTGATTGGATCTGGCTTATTATTCTTCTATGCCATCAACAAGCGCATGGAAATTCAAATTGAAACCGAATTAGAACAAAGAAGAGCTCAATAAAATGCCTGAAGACAATATAGACCATATAGATTTTGATGAATTAAATAAGAAGGCTTTATCCAAGCCTTTAGTAAATCACATCTATACTGCTGACCCCTCAGCTCATGTTTTTAATAATAAAATATATATCTATCCCTCCCACGATATAGATGCGGGAGAAGCGTTTGATGATCTAGGAAGCCATTTTGCAATGGAAGATTATCATGTGTTCTCTATGGATAAGATCGATAGTGAAGTAGTTGATCATGGTATAGCTCTTCATGTAGATCAAGTGCCCTGGGCAGAAAAGCAAATGTGGGCTCCCGACGCAAATGAAAAAGAAGGAACCTTTTATTTATTTTTCCCTGCTAAAGATTATGACGGTATCTTTCGAATTGGTGTTGCGACAAGCTCCTCACCTATAGGTCCGTTTATTCCACAACCCAATGCCATAAAAAATAGTTTTTCAATAGACCCTGCAGTATTTAAAGATGATGACGGAAGCTATTATATGTATTTTGGAGGACTTTGGGGAGGACAATTACAGCGCTGGCGAAAAGGTAAATTCAATGCAGAGCAACCCGAAAGTCCCACTGCTTTTCTTCCAAAAGACAAGGAAGCTGCATTACTCCCTTTTGTTGCAAAATTACGTCCTGATCTTTTGGAATTTGATGAAAAACCAAAAGAAATCCAAATTGTTGATGAAAACGGAGAATTGCTTTTAGCAGGAGATAATGATCGAAGATTTTTTGAAGCTGCATGGCTTCATAAACACAACGGTAACTATTATTTTTCTTATTCAACTGGTGACACCCATTTTATTTGTTACGCCATAGGAGATAATCCCTATGGACCCTTTGTATATAAAGGTCGCGTGTTGAATCCTGTTGTGGGTTGGACTAGCCACCATTCTATTTGTAAGATGGAGCAAAAATCCTATTTATTTTATCACGATTCTTCTTTATCCAAGGGTGTAACCCACCTTAGATCAATTAAAGTTGCTGAAATCACCTATTTAGAAAATGGTCTAATTCAAACTATTGACCCCTATCCAAAATCATGAAAAATGGGCTGATCAAAAAACTAAATGAATTTGTATAAAGTAAGGCGATGAACATCAATTTTCTCAACCCTAGTTTTTTCTTCTTAAAAAAACCTCAACTTACACTCTTTCTGCTCTTCATTGGTTGTGCAACCCCAAAAAAAAATCCACCCATAGATAAAAGGCCAAACATAGTTTTCATCTTAGCAGATGATCAAAGATATGATGGTATTCATGCCTTGGGGAATACAGAAATAATAACTCCAAATTTAGATGCACTAGTTGCAAGAGGGACAACCTTCAAAAACACCTACATTATGGGTGCAATGAATGGAGCAGTTTGTGCCCCCAGCAGAGCCATGTTGATTACAGGCAGAAGTGTTTTTGATATTACACCCTATGCTGGAAGTAATATAGAAATGCCAGACTTACTTTTACCAGAAGCACTTTCTATGAATAACTATACCACATTTCACACCGGCAAATGGCACAATGGGGAACCTGCTTTTCTAAAAGGATTTAAAGAAGGATCGAAACTTTTTTTTGGAGGTATGTGTGATCATTATCAAGTCCCCACAAAAGAACTTGAAAACTCCAAAAAACTTTCAGCAATCAAAATAGACTCAACACATTCTTCCGTTCTTTTTTCTAATGCTGCCATTGAGTTTATCAAAGACTATAGAGCATCGAATCCCTTTTATCTTCAAGTATCATTTACGGCTCCCCATGATCCGAGAAACATGCCAAAAAAGTATGAAGATCTTTATGTGAAAAAAGAGATTGAAGTGCCACCCAATTTTGCTATGAAACATCCTTTTGACAATGGCGAAATGGACATACGCGATGAGTGGTTGGCCGGTTACCCTAGAACTGTTGACGAAGTCAAAGCTAATATTCTTGCCTATTATGCTATGATAACTCATATGGACGAACAAATCGGCAGGATTATAAATGCGTTAGAAGAAAAGGGACTACGTGACAACACTATCATAATTTTTAGTTCTGACAATGGTCTTGCCGTTGGACAACATGGTCTAATGGGTAAACAAAATTTATATGAACACAGCATCAAGGTTCCTTTAATTTTTGAAGGGCCCGGTATTCCTCAAGGCATATCAAATGAAGAATTAGTCTACACACTCGATCTCTATCCAACCTTGTGTGACTTAACAACCACTGAAACCCCAAAAACAGTTGTAGGTGTTAGTTTGTTTAATACCCTAATGAGTCAAGAGAAAATCGAAAGATCTAGTTTAGTTTTTGCTTATAAAAATTCACAGCGAGCCATTCGCAAAGAAGATTATAAACTGATTGAGTATTTAGTGAAAGGAGAAAAGACGGGTCAGTTGTTTGATTTAAAAAACGACCCTTGGGAAACCACAAATTTATATGACTTACCTTCCTACCAATCAAAACAAATAGAACTTCAAAAAGAATTACAACAAGGGCTGCTTTACTATAATGATGTTGTAGATATGACAGCAGCTGATTGGAATGTTGATCCAATTCCGGCATGGATAGACAACGTGAGTCCAGAAACAATCAATCGGCTTCGAGCGCTTGCAATAAAAGATAGAGCGCTAAGAGGCTTTTCAAACTAAATTTAAAATTATGAAAATAACAGATGTATTTTTTTTGCTTTTAGCTGCCACTCAATTGATCGCACAGCAACAACGAAAAATTGAAGAAACGCTACCCACACGTCAAGTACATTTAGACTTTCATACCTCAGAGCAGATTCCGAATATCGGTGCTCAATTTGACAAGAAACAATTTCAATCTGCCCTTTTAGAAGGCAACATAAATCAAATTAATATTTTTAGTAAAGGGCATCACGGGTATAGCTATTATCCCACAAAAGTAGGAACGATGCATCCGCATTTAGATTTTGATCTTTTGGGTGCACAACTTGAAGCCTGCCACGAAATTGGTGTCAAAGCGCCTTTCTATTTCACAGTGGGTTGGAGTGTATTAGACGCAGAACAGCACCCTGAATGGGTTATGCGAGATGCCGCAGGTAAAATGTTATCCATCAACATTGACCCTGAGGCGAAGCCAGACGATCGGCGGGGGCATTATAGTTGGAAATGCTTAGATCCAACGCCTGGTGGGGCCTACCATTCATATATATTAAAAAATGTAGAAGAAATTTGTCAACGCTATAAAGACTTAGATGGTTTTTGGTTTGACATCTACCACATCAAGCCCTCTAGTTTTTCTGCCCATTCAAAATTCCGTATGGAGGCTGAAGGAATTGATATTAAAGACATCAAAGCAGTTGAAAAAAGTTATGCACTGGCACTAAAAGCCCACATGAATGAATTGAGAAAATTGGTGTATTCTTACCATCCAGAGGCCACTGTCTTTTTTAATCAAGCCACCCACCTCACCAAAAAAGCTATTTTCGAACAGGCGCTCTATGAAGAAAATACCCATGCTGAACTAGAAGATTTACCTACCACATGGGGTGGGTATGACAAACTCCCTCTCGAAGCAAAATTTCATTTAGGAAAAAACACACCAGTGGTGGCAATGAGCGGAAAGTTTCATAAGGCATGGGGTGAATTTGGAGGATTTAAGCATGCTGACGCCATCAAATTTGAAGCTGCAACTATGATCTCCTTTGGGGCATCGTGTAATTTTGGAGACCAATTACACCCCGAAGGAAAGATGGATATGGAAACCTACAAAAATATTGGTGAAGCCTATTCTTATGTCGAAAAAATTGAAGACTATGGCCCTGGAGGTAAACCCTATTCAAATTTAGGTGTGTGGTTAAGCCTCATCCCGAGCTCTGATTATGGTATTGTGAAAATGCTTTTACAGCTGCATCGAGATTTTGTGGTAGCTGACCTAAACAATTTAAAAGACCTGGACTTGGTCGTGCTGCCTAGTCAGAAAACGCTCAATACCGAAGAGGCTCAAGCGCTTCAAGAATGGAATGAAAAGGGAGGAAAACTAATTATTTTTGAAAAGGGCGGTATGTTAAAGGGAACAGAAAAATTTGCCCTTGACGTGGGAACCCGTTTTGTTGCTCATTCTCCTTTTGATTTTGATTTTACTGTTATTGATGAAGTTTTAAATGACGAAGTGGTGAGCACTCCTTTTGTTAATTATGAATCCGGTATTCGAACCAAAGTGACTTCTGGAAAACCATTAGCCATGATAAGAGAGCCTTATTTTAATCGTACGTATGCTTCTTATTCGAGTCATCGAGAAACACCCTACAAAACCACTAACTCTGACTATCCAGCTATTGTATATCATAAAAACACTATCTTTTTTGCTCATCAGATAGATCAACTTTATTATAATCATGGGATGCGAATACATAGACAACTTTTTGAGAATGCCATAAACTATCTTAACTACCAACCTATTGTGCAAGTGAACCACTTACCTAGTGCTGGAAAGGTCAGTTTATTGCATCAAAAAAAACAAAACCGGTTTGTTGTTCATTTGCTCTATTCACCTCCGCTACTTCGTGCTAACAATGTTGAAGTGATTGAAGATTTTGTAGAAATAAGCAAGGTTGATCTTGAGTTTAGACTAGACAGACCCATTCAAAAAGTGTATCAAATACCAAGTGGAGAAGAACTTGAATTTGAAGTTAAGGAGGGTTTGTTAAAATTGAAAGTCCCTGCTTTCACTATGCACACTGCAATCGTTTTGGAGTATTGAACTGTTTGATCAAAGTGCTTACAATTAAAATAGCTATTGATAGATCAATCCAAAATAAATCTGAAATCAAAAAGAGCTATAGTTCCAGTTCAATACCAGCATACACACCAAAGGGATGGCCAGGACGAAAGCCTGCAGGAACTCTTGAGGCAGCATACACATTGTCAAAAAGATTAATCACATTGGCTGTCAAATTAACCTTAGGGGTTATTGGGTATTTTCCTGATAGATCAACCACCAAATTAGAATCAATTGCTTGCGGATCTACAAGTCCATTATTGGCAGCTTGAGTGGCAAAAGCCCCATTATAGCGTACATTAAAGTTAAACTGATAACGAGGATGAATTACACTCGCTGTCAAATTAAACTGATGTTGAGGAATATAGGGCACACGATCTCCATTGCTCACTGTTCCCCAAATGCCTTGGGTGCTTCCAAAGTCATTTTTGAAAATGGCGTTAGTGAGCGTATAAGCAGCAGATATAGGCATCTGGACTTTAGCATTAGGAGAGGTTAGCTCATAATTTAGTAGCAATTCTACTCCACTCACATCAACCGCCCCTGCATTAAATTGATCTAAAGAACCGGTGCCTCCAGACGCGGCTAAATCGGAACCTAAAAGATTTGAATAGTTATTGAAATAGCCTATCAATTCTCCCCGTAGTCGCCCTTTTAAAAATCGTGATCCCAGCTCATAGTTGATGCTCTCTTCTGCTTTCTCTCCAGTTTTATTGCCAGGGGGAGAAAACCCTTTGTGCACCCCCCCAAAAAGGGAAAGATTTTTTAAGAAATTATAATTAAAACCTATGCCTGGGATTAGAACATCTACAGTATTTTCTCTTGTAGTCATTGCACTGCCCAGTCGATTAGGATCTGCCTTACCATAGTCTTTACGAGAAAGTGCAATATGCTCATAACGAATACCAGGAGTAAGGGTAAGGCCCTTTATTTTGTATTTGTAAAGTAGATAAGCAGCAACCGCATTGGCACTGGAGATTCTATTGCCTTGCGCTCCTCGAGGCCCTATAGAACTCATAGCCATATCGCCATTGATGATACTGTAGCCATCTTCCCATTGAAAGCGGTCTTCATCGTCATAATGCAGACGCCCGCCTAATTCAATATCATGAAAAGAACCTTTTGCATCATACCAGTGGTAATCAATTTTTGTTTGCATCCCTCTGGCGTTATAAATTCTATTATTGGCTTTGACCATTAAGGCATCTGCCCCAGTAGCAACTTCACCTTTCAAAATTTGCAAGTGATTGGAATAGGGTATTGGATCTTCTAATACGGCGGCTAAACTTTTTTTCTCTCCATCAAAAATAACATCATCGAGTTTATACCAATTTCTTGAAAATGTATTATGATAGGCATTTGTAATGATCTTTAGCTGCTCAGAAAAATCGATCACATGGGTGAGCATAAATTGTTGCTGGTCTGCATTCATTTGATCTTCTTGTGATGCCGCATACCGATCATAGGGGTTTACGCTAAACTCTTTTTTGGCAATCCCTAAATACGTTTCATTTGAGGTCTCATCATAGTAATGATATTTAAACTCTAGATATTGATTAATTTTTGCTTCTTGGCGAGTAGAGAGTTTAATTTTACCCATAAAATCTGTGATATCAAACCCTGTGTTGGCTTGATTGTTCAATTGTTTGAACCCATTGGATTTGCTGTTTTGATATTCTAATAGATAACCTATTTGTTCCGAAGACTGACCGGCAGAAGCATACACTTGCCCTGTATTGAAACTACCAAATCGAGACCGTATAAGAATTTTTGTGCTATCTGGAATGGCAGTTGAGACCATATTGATGGCCCCTCCTGTTGTAAAAGGGCCATACTGTATTTGACTACTCCCTTTAAGAATTTCAACGGCTTCCATACGAGCAATGGACGGAAAATAATAGGCTGCTGGCGCACTGTAGGGAGCTGGGGCTATGAGTACACCATCTTCCATAAGTGTGATTTTTGAACTTCTTTGGGGAGAAGTGCCACGCAGTGAAATGTTGGGGCGCAAGCCAAAGCCGTCTTCTTCATATAGGGTGACACCAGGCACACTCCTCAGGGCTCGGTTGATATCAACATATCCAAATTTTTCTAAATCTTCTGTCGATAAAAAATAAGAAGCCCCTGTTCTATTTCGTGCCACATATTTGTTTCCTAAAATAGTATTCGCTTTTAGAATTACTTCATCCAGCTGTTGTATGGTGTCTAGTTTGTTTACAATCTCACCTTGCTGTTGTGCAAAAATGGCACTGAAGGTGGTCATAAATAGGATTGCAATTATAGACCAATTTTTCACTTATTTAGATCAATTATAAATAATAAAAGCCAAATATATTGAAGGATATTTATTTGCACAAGTTTATTTAGATTAAATTTAAATAAAATGGCTATGTCCAAAAGTTCATAGAAATACTAAAGTAGTTTTAGAAGTAAATAAAGTATTTAAGCTTCAATTTTTTCGTTTGTTTAATGTGATAAAACATTTATATTTGCGCACTTAAACTTTCCTCCTTAGCTCAGTTGGTTAGAGCATCTGACTGTTAATCAGAGGGTCCTTGGTTCGAGCCCAAGAGGAGGAGCTAGCCTAACCGCTACACTACACAAGACCTAACAAACAATCAAAGCCCAGTAAACACTGGGTTTTTTCTTTGAGCTCTCCCACTCTATCCAACTGTATTCTCATAAAAAAGTTGTTAAAAGCTTTAAGTACATTTTAAACTTTAACATACGAAAATTAGCTGTTTTTGGCAGGTATTTAGCACGCTTTTTACTCGAATTTCATTCGAAACTTCGTTTCTCATAGCTCTATTTTATTGGACTCTGAGGGGTTAGTGCCTTAAAGAAATAATCTCCTTAAAGTGTATTCTTGGCATTTTTTCCAACTGCCATTTGATTATATATCTTTATATCAAATATCAAAATAAATGGAAAAATTAAACGCACTAGTCATTGGGGCAACAGGTGCTACTGGGCAAGAGTTAGTTTCTCAATTATTGGAAGATGAAAGTTTTAATTCAGTTTCAATATTTGTTCGAAACGACCCAAACATAACCCATAGTAAACTTAAGACTTATATTATTGATTTTTCTAAGATTGAAGATTATAAAAATTCAATAAAAGGGGATGTACTTTTCTCTTGTCTTGGAACTACGCTCCGTGATGCAGGAAGTAAGGAGAAACAATATTTAGTTGACTTGACTTATCAATTTGAATTTGCCAAAATAGCGTCTGAAAATGGAGTTCCCAACTATTCTCTTGTCTCCTCTACTGGAGCTAACGAAAACTCTCCTTTTTTCTATCCCAAAATAAAGGGTAAACTCGAAGAAGCAGTTAAAAAATTACCTTTTAAAACAATTCAAATATTCCAACCTCCAACATTGATTAGGCAAAAAGACCTTATTAGAACAGGTGAGAAAATTGGAATAAAAATCTTTGGTTTTTTGAATTATTTCGGAATACTAAAGTCTCAAAAACCATTAGCTGTTTCAAATCTTGCTAAAATAATGGTAGAACAACTTAAAAAGAAGCAAACTGAGAAAGTCACCACTTTTAATTCTTTTAATAAAGGAAATTTCTAAAGTTACTTCCCTAATAGTCGGTTAGATTTAATTAGTGGCGATTTAATATTCTACTAATAGCTAATCAAAAAAAATCCGATTGCCACAAACATACTTTTTAACAATTTTGTTTTTAAAGTATTCAATAATAGTAATGCTACCCAACTGCCAATTGCTAATTCATCAAAAATTATTAAAATCATAGACTAACATATTTCAACTTATATTAAAACAGTATAGGCTTTGTGAGTTACTTTAATAAATGATAGTTGGAAATCATCATAAACCAACCAAACTTCAGTCATAATTGTGAGGCTGTTGGCTCAGGTAAAATTAGCTATAAGAATTGCGGAAGTAACCTTATTAGATTTCGTATTTCCCCCAGCTTCCATTCAACTTATCGCATTAAATCGCCAAAAAGTAGGTGGCATCTACAAAACTAAATCTAAGGAGGGGGAACAATATTTAATTCTTATTAAACTTAATTGATAGTGGCTATGAATTATTGATTATATCTACCACATATTGGCTACATATCTAACACATAGTGACTATATAAGACTTATCATTAAACTTTAATTTAAACATATGGAATCAGTAATTATCTTTAAAATTCATGCAAAAGACAAAGAAGAGTTAATCAAAAGGTGCAACAAAATGAGGATTTCACTTTCTGCCTACATACGGCGAAAGTTATTCAGTTAGCAGCTTGATTAAGTTTTACGTCTATGGGGGATTGTGTTAAAATCTAACTTATCAGCCACCGAAGAAACAAGTAATGAGACCTAATAAATAAAAAAGCCTCGATTAAAACGGGGGTAAATACAAAAATCTTTGGGCCTATAGTTATTTTTTAATTGCATTAAATGCACTTAAGGTATCGGCATGGGCTGAAAAAACCACTTTTTTATGTAAGAGGAACATAATCACATTTAGTAAACCATCAGCATATCCTCTTCATTAAGTTTGAGGATTTCTAAACCTTTTAGAAAGGTTATATTTATTTATTGTAGATTTAAAGATAATCTTAAACCATTCAAATGAAGTTTTATCTTTCCCTTTTAACTACTTGTATTCTATTCCTTACACTTGTTTTTAGTTGTTCAACTGAAGAAGATGAGTCATTAACTCCAGTTGTTCAAACACCTCAACAAGAGGCTGAACCTGACCCAGTAGAATATACTTTAACAGTATCAGCAGAAGAGGGAGGGACAGTATCTACAGAAGGAGGAACTTATGAGGAAGGGACAGAGGTTACCTTTACAGCTTCAGCAAATGAGAGATACAGGTTTACTGGATGGGAAGGAAATGACTCCACAAATGAAAGCCTAACTATTACCTTAAACTCAAACCAAACCTATCAGGCACTATTTGAGTTAATACCAATTTATACGCTTACTGTAACCACGAGCGAAGGAGGAACAGTCTCAACTGAAGGAGGAGAATATGAGGAAGGTACTGAAGTTACAGTTACAGCTACTGCAGAGGATGGATACGAGTTTATAGAATGGGATGGAAATGATAATCAATCAAATAGTTTTACAATAAGTATTAATTCTAACTTAACTATTCAGGCAAATTTTCAGATTATAGAATCAAATGAAGATTACTATTCAAACGGAGATATAATAACCATTGAACCTGTCGTTTTTTATGATAGAGAATTAGTTGTTAATGGAATCAAGCTGATTGTTGCAGGTGACATTGGAGGCCAGCTAGCTGTGCCGGATTTTTGGATATATAAAACTGCAAGGGTATTTGAATTACTTATAGATAAAGATGGTGAAGATATTGATGCTAATTCTCAACTAAATATGATTAAAACTCTTAAAGGTGAAATTGGTTGGCATAAAGGATACCTGACGGGTCAAAGAATTGCTAGAGGAGGTGGAAATGAATATTCTCCAAATTTTTTAGATGATAACCGGAATCAATCATATCCTGGTTTAGAAGCCTTTGAAGATGCTTTAGCTTTAGATGATATGGTGTGGTACAAAAATATTGATAGTCGGGGCACAGGGGATGATGATATTAATGAAATTATGGAACATACACTTCACACTCTTCATCGTTTTGGAGTAAGAGGAGGAGTTCAGGGCTCAACTGAAGCTTTAAATATAGAAGCAGAGGAAGAAGATATAACCAATACAGATGTTTTTCTTGCAATGAGAGAAGCTTATACAAATGGGGTTTTTGATATTGAAGGTTATGGAGGTGATATCAATAACCGTGATGCTTGGCCAGTTATGCTTAAAGAGTACCAGTATTTATTAACCTATGGGATGTGGGAATTTAGTGAGTTTTGGGAAGGTGGAAGTCTATCTCCAGAATGGAATGACAATGCAAGAACTCCAGAAGGTGTTTTAGCCAATAACCCTTTGGGTTATGAACTTTATAACACTTATTTTAAGCCAGTAATTTCTATACCAAGTAAAGAGATATTAAGGGAAATATTTCAAGACGGTGACCAAGGAGAATCAGGATATATTGTCGATTAAAATCAAATCATCGGCATATCCTCTTCATTAAGTTTGGGGAGTAATTTGTCATTATATGTTCCTTGTTAAGTGAGCAGACAGGTTTTGAAAAATCAAATCATTTTGTATATTAAAATATTACTAATCATAAATCAATTAAAATGAAAAAAATTTATTCAACACTTCTATTATCATTACTTGTTTTTTCTTGTTCAAACGAACAATTAGGCACTGCAATTGTAAAAGATAACGACGAATATTCACTTAATGCTAAAGAACTTCTAAAATCATATGTAAATAATGATTTTGATTTATGGGATGAATTATTTTCAGTTGATTGTGAGGTAAGATTTAATAATATCGTATTAGATAAAAAAACCACTATGGAGGGTTTAAAACAAGACCATATATTATTTGAATCAATAAAAGTTTCAGATGATTATTCGCACACAAATTATTTTAAAAATGGAGAAATTTGGACTAATCACTGGTTTACCCTGACTTATACTGGAAGTCGTACTAAAGAGACTACTATTGCTAGAGGTCACACAGATTTTAAATGGGAAAATGGAAAAGCTGTAATCTTTCAAGTATACTATGACCCCACTTTCCAAATAAAGGAAGCTGCAGCTATGTCTCAAATGAAAGAATAATAGTTTTATTTATACTTTTAAACCCTCCCAAGTGGAGGGTTTTTTATACCATCGGTATATATCCCTCGTTAAGCTCAGTCACATCTAAGCATAAATCGTCAAAGTGTTCTTTCTGCAATTACTTCTCATTCAAATAAATTACCAGTCCCTATTAACAACAATTTGATTTTGGATTACAACTTAAACCACCCGAAGTAAGTCGAACACGAGGCTTTTCTAGCGAGACACCGCATTGGTCAGGAGCAAGGCAATTTGTTTGGGTATTAATAAGTTGAAATACGTCGCCATCTAATGCCAATTTAAAACGACCAATTGTGTTTTGCTGATACTCAACTTCTACTTCCATATTAGAAATTCCTAAATGCTTTTCAGCCAATTGCAGTATATTCAATACATCATTCGATTCTAGTCGGTGGTCATAATCCGAAGCTACCCAAAGCTGAAGATTGAGTTTGTTTTCCTGACGCAAAACACCACCACAATCTATAAAATTTCGCTCTATTTTACCCACTTCAGTAATATGAAAATGTGCAGGCACAAATTGCCCATCAGGAAGTTGAAACTTTAGATTATCTAATTCATTAAGCGCCGTTTTTAAAGATGAGAGCCTCATATTTAATTTTTTAATGCTATAAAATTACACAAACTCAAAAAAATAACATTCGGTTTTTTTGATAAATCAAAATCAGAGTTCAAGGTTTTTTAAGTTTAGCTTTAGAACAAAAACTAGAAATCATCCCTGAGATTTAAATCACTGGCATATCCTCTTTATTAGACTCAATTACTTCTAACAACTTGTATATTTAAAGTAAATAGGTTATGTTTATTAATAACCATAAATTATTTAAAATGAAGAATACCTTATTTTTGATGTTACTTCCATTCCTAGTTTTTTCTCAACAGCCAAGAAATATGAAAGCAGGGAAAAAAGCTGACGCTATAATTATTGATTTACTTGAAAATTATGGAAAAGCTTATGAATACGAGGATTTTGAAAGTATCGCAAATTACTTTGACTATCCAACCACCTTCAAAGCTCCGATTGGAAATACAGTTTTAAAAGACAAAGAAGAATTAATTAAATTTTATAAGGTAGCGAGAAGTTCTGAAGTAGTTGGTGATGATTATTGGTATTCACTTTATAAAAAAATTAAACCCATATGGATAAATAAAGATTTATGTATCATAGATGCATTTTATAACAGATATGGTAAAAAATATAACTTGGTTCACGAAGGGAGAGCACTCTATATGTTTAGAAAAACAGATAATGGATGGAAAATTTTTGATGTAACCATTGTGCCTAACTAAAAAATGATTTTTCAATTTTTTACTTCATTAAAAAAGAAGATTTAAAATAGATTTTTTATGTCATCGGCATATCCTCCTCATTCCTATGTTCGTGTGGATTATTACTTTCGGCATTATTCAATACGATTTTCTTAGAAGGTGGTCCTCCACTCCCAGTATTTATTCTTCTTATAATAGCAGTTAACCTTGCTGCTTACGGTT
>NTKF01000016.1 GCA_002457295.1 Flavobacteriales bacterium MED-G22 | reverse complement strand
ATGAACATGTGGAATTTCACCTTCCCAATTGCCGTGAAAATGCGCTATAGGAGCAGTCCACTCCAACGTATTTGATCGCCATGGGTTTTGTTCTGTTGGTTTGCCATAGAACATACTGTGAATGAAGTTATAGAGAAACACAATCTGAGCTGCTCCGGCAACAAGGGCAAATACAGTGATTAGCACATTGATGTCTGCTAAATCATCAAAATAGGGAAAAGCTGTGTTGGTATAATATCTTCTAGGAAGACCTGCCATCCCTATAAAGTGCATAGGGAAAAAGACCCCATAAGCACAAACTGCTGTGACCCAAAAGTGTACGTAGCCTAAATTTTTATTCATCATTCGTCCAAACATTTTAGGGAACCAGTGATAGACGCCAGCAAATAAGCCATAGAGTGCAGAAATTCCCATCACCAAATGGAAATGTGCAACCACAAAATAAGTGTCATGAACATTAATATCTAGAGTACTATCTCCTAAAATAATTCCAGTCAGTCCACCTGTAATAAATGTTGAGACCAAACCGATGGAAAACAGCATTGCTGGATTGAGTTGTAAATTTCCTTTCCAAAGGGTTGTGATATAATTAAAGGCTTTTACAGCTGAAGGAATTGCAATCAATAAGGTGGTGAAAGTAAAGACCGAACCCAAGAAAGGATTCATTCCTGAAATAAACATGTGGTGCCCCCAAACAATAGTTGATAAGAAGGCTATAGCTAAAATAGAAGCTACCATGGCACGATAGCCAAAGATGGGTTTTCTAGCATTGGTTGCAATAATTTCTGAGGTTATACCTAGAGCCGGTAACAATACGATATACACCTCTGGGTGCCCTAAGAACCAAAAAAGGTGTTCGTATAATACGGGTGACCCTCCTTGATAATGTAGTACTTCTCCCTGAATGAAAATGTCTGAAAGAAAAAATGAGGTTCCAAAACTTCGATCCATAATGAGGAGCAAGGCAGCAGAAAGTAATACTGGGAAAGAAACAACTCCAATAATGGCCGTAACGAAAAATGCCCAAATGGTGAGTGGCAGACGCGTCATGCTCATCCCTTTTGTTCTCAGATTTATTACAGTTACAATATAATTTAATGATCCTAGAAGCGAGGAAGCAATAAAAATTGCCATAGACACCAACCATAGTGTCATTCCTAAACCAGAACCTGGTTGTGCTTGAGGAAGCGCACTCAACGGTGGGTAGATAGTCCAACCTGCTGCTGCAGGGCCTGCTTCAACAAATAGGGAGATGACCATAATGACACTGGAAAGAAAAAATAACCAGAAAGAAATCATGTTTAACAGACCAGAGGCCATATCACGTGCCCCAATTTGTAATGGAATTAAAAGGTTACTGAAAGTTCCACTCAGACCAGCTGTGAGCACGAAAAAAACCATAATGGTTCCGTGAATAGTGACTAAGGCTAAATATACATTTGGATCCATAACCCCGTCTGGAGCCCATTTACCTAATAAAACCTCAAAAACGCCAAAGGGTTGTTCTGGCCAGGCTAATTGTAAACGAAATAGTAAAGACATCGCAATACCAATGATACCCATAAACAATCCCGTGATGAGATATTGTTTTGAGATCATCTTATGATCTTGACTAAAAACATATTTCGTAATAAAAGTTTCTTTGTGATGATGTCCGTGATCCTCCTCGTGTATTTTCGCTGCTACTGTTGACATATCTATTTTTTTTTAAATTTTTATTGAATTACTTCTGCGAAAGTTTGTTGTTCTTCCATCCATTTTTCATACTCCTCTGGAGATTCTACTATAATTTTCATCTGCATATTATAGTGAGAAGCTCCACAAATTTTATTGCAAAGTAACAAATAATCAAATTCATAGGGCTCTAAAGCCTCTTCTCCGTTTGCAATTAGCACTTGACTTTTGTCATAACGAATTTTATTGATCTTTTTTACTTTGTCAATCATGTCGGGGTCATTTCGCATTTGCGTAGTGGTCATGGTAGGTGTGAATGCAAATTCTGTGATCATTCCAGGAACACAATTCATTTGTGCTCTAAAGTGGGGCATGTAAGCTGAATGCAATACATCTTGCGAACGCATTTTGAAAATGATTTCTCTTCCCACAGGCAGATGCAATTCTTGAACAACCACATCATCAAAGCCGTTGGGGTCAGTGGCATCAATACCTACAAGGTTGCGCCCATCAAAATCTTGTAAGAACCGAACATTGGCATCTCCCAATACACCGTCTTCTCCAGCATAGCGTGCTTTCCAGTTGAATTGCTGGGCATATAATTCTACAATTAGCGCTTCATCATTTTCTTCTACTGTCATAATATTTGTCCAAGTGTAGAGCCCATAGAGTATTAATCCTGCTAAGGCAATTACTGGAATGATCGTCCATAAAAATTCCAACCTGTCATTGTCTGAATAGAATAAGGCTTTCTTGCCTTTCTTGCCTCTATATTTATAGCCAAAATAATGTAAGAGAGCTTGTGTTATGGTTTGTACAAAAAAGATAATAGCAAAAGAGATCCACAGCAGGCTGTCATAGTCTGAACCGTGCTCAGAGGCGGCCTTTGGGAGGAGCACATCGCCATAGGCCCAAAAGGAATAAATCGTGATTAAATAGATAAAAAGTAAGAAAGCAAAGAGAAGCTTTCCGTTCCAATTGTTGTCATTGTCGTTAGCTACTTGTGTATTTTCACGCTTTGTCTGAGAAAGTTCAAAGATTTTTGTGATTTGCCACAAGCCAATTGCAACTAAAACAAGAATGGTAAGTGTCAAAATGATTGTCATCTATTCTTTAATTTTTTATTAATAATGAAAGCGTTCACTCTCCCCTAAATAGGGATCTCCTTTTGCTAAGAGAGGAGCTTTCGTTAGTGCTTTAAATACAATAAACAAGAACAAGCCTAGGAAAAATAAAAAGCCTCCTATTTCGCTCACTCCAATAAACCATTGTTTGCCAACTGCTGAGGGCATAATCATATTATATACGTCTAAATAATGTCCTAACACAATCACTATCCCAGCCATCACAATAATATAATTTGCTCTTTTATAATCACTGTTCATCAAGATTAAAAGAGGAAAAATAAAATTCATAACTAACATTCCGAAAAAGGGAAGTGAATAATCTTCCATCCGAGTTATAAAATAGGTGACTTCTTCTGGAATGTTGGAATACCAAATCAACATAAATTGGGAAAACCAGAGATAGGTCCAAAAAATACTGATGGCAAACATAAACTTTCCTAAATCATGTATGTGGCTGTCATTCACAAATTCTAAATAGCCTTGGTTTTTAAGATATATTGTGATTAAGGCTATGACAGTAACACCAGTGACAAACATGCTGGCAAAGACATACCATCCAAAAAGCGTGCTGAACCAATGTGGGTCTATAGACATTATCCAATCCCAAGACATAATTGATTCTGTGACAATATAAAAAACTAAAAAGGCAGCAGAAATTCTAAAGTTTTTTTTATGGTTAGAAATATCTCCTTTGGGCGCTGCATCTTGTGCAAGTGAAAATTTTCTTGAGAAAAACCGATATAAAGTCCAACCAGATAAAAAGAAAATCGCTCTTATCATAAAGAAAGGAACATTTAAAAAGCCTACTTTATTTTTTATAATTTCATCATGAGCTACTACCTCTGGATCCATCCAAATGAATAGATGATTCAAATGCATCCCTGAAAGGGCTAGAATAACAATTACAATGATACCCCCTGGCAATAGGTAGGCTGTTATTGCTTCCATCACGCGAAATAAGACGATAGACCAGCCTGCTTGTGCGGCTCTTTGAATTCCATAAAATGCCAAAACGCCAAGTGAAATAATAAAGAAAAACAAAGCCGCTACGTATAGAGCTGCCCAGGGTTTATTTTGTAGTTGATGCAAAAGATGCTCTCCGTGTCCATCATCATGGTTCGTTTCTTCATGACCAGCACTCTCACCATGATGGCTTTCTGCATGGGATGCCTCATGGCCCATTGCTTCATCAGAATCGGTGTGGGTTGATCCTTGTGCATGATTCATTTCTGTTCCATGCCCTTCTCCATGGTGTTCTGTAGTCACCATTGCTTTGGCTTCTTCTACAGTTGTAGGCACTGATAAAAATCCCAAAAGAAGGCCTAAAAAACCAATTCCCATGAGAACAATGGCAAATAATTTTAATTTATTAGGAAGGGTATAGTGCATAGTTTTGCGCA
Source organism: Flavobacteriales bacterium MED-G22 (assembly GCA_002457295.1). Next base: position 24,498 of record NTKF01000016.1, on the reverse strand, counting down.
ATTATTGAATTAATTTCGTTCTAAGTTCCATAACGTGCTGAGCAATCTGCCAACGTTCTGTGGCATTTACTTGACCCGCATGTGACCCCATAGCGTTTTTTCCATACATAAGAACGTGATAGATACTACCTGGGGTAATGTCGCGATCCGCATAACTAGGGATTCCTAAGAATTTCTCACGCTTCATCAAAATACCTTGACCGTCTCCTTTGCTACCGTGGCATACAGCACAATAAACACCATACAACTCTTTTCCTGCTGCTTTATGCATGTCAGAAATTTCTATGGGAGACAAAAGCTCCGCTTTGGCTGCCTCGTAGCCCTCATTTGTATCTGGAAAATCATAGGGTTCCCATCCTCTGTTGACCGTTCCTTCTACAGGGACTTGTGCTTCAATACCGTTGGCGAAAGCATCAGTGTCTGCATAAGTCTCATACCCTACAGGTTCATACATATTAGGGAAATATTGATAATTGGGCTTAGCAGGATCAAAACAGGCCTGTATGCTTACTATAAGTACTAGGGCGAAAAGATAACCGTATCGTTTCATTTAGGCTTTGTTTTCAATTAGTGTTATTTCAATAGCTCCTGTTTTTTGTAAAAACTGGGTAAGCTTTTTTTCATCATCATGCACCTCCACGGCAACCAAAAATTTATCGTCTGTGGTTAACGGATTGGGATTTTCAGCCTCCTTAAACGGCCATAGTTTACTTCTCAAATAGAAGGTAATTACCATCAAGTGGGCCGCAAAAAACACTGTCATTTCAAACATTATAGGCACAAAGGCTGGCATGTTTTCTAAATAAGAAAAACTCGGTTTTCCTCCTATGTTCTGAGGCCAATCTTCAATCATAATAAAATTCATCATTGCAATAGACACACCAAGCCCTATGCAACCATATATAAAAGACATTATGGCAATTCTTGTTTCCTCAAGACCCATTGCTTTATCTAGCCCATGGACTGGAAAAGGAGTGTAAACTTCTTCGATATGATGCTTTTCTGTTCGAATATCTTTTACTGCTTTTAAAAGCACATCGTCGTCATCATAAAGCGCATGAATTACTTGATTACTCATTAGCGTCTCTTATTTTTTTATATTTTTCTCCAGAAGCTTTCAAAATAGTCTTGACCTCTGCTTGTGCGATCACTGGAAATGTCCTAGCGTATAATAAAAACAACACAAAGAAAAATCCAATCGTTCCTATAAAAATACCGATGTCAACAAACGTCGGTGAAAACATTGTCCATGAGGAGGGCAAATAGTCTCTATGTAGGGAGGTCACGATAATCACAAAACGTTCAAACCACATTCCAATATTTACCACTATAGAAATGATGAAAGAGAACATAATGCTTGTTCTCAATTTTTTAAACCACATAAATTGAGGTGAAAATACGTTGCAAGTCATCATCGACCAATAAGCCCACCAATAAGGCCCTGTGGCACGATTGAGGAACGCATATTGCTCATATTCCACCCCTGAATACCAAGCAATAAATAATTCGGTGATATAGGCCACACCGACTATAGAACCGGTTATCATAATAACAATGTTCATCAATTCAATATGCTGAACGGTGATGTAGTTTTCTAAATGAGATACTTTTCGCATTATTATGAGGAGCGTATTCACCATGGCAAAACCTGAAAAAATAGCCCCTGCAACAAAATAGGGTGGGAAGATAGTAGTATGCCATCCTGGAATAACAGAGGTGGCAAAGTCAAATGATACAATAGTATGAACAGACAATACTAGAGGAGTAGCTAATCCTGCCAACACCAAAGAAACTTCTTCAAAGCGTTGCCAATCTTTGGCTCGTCCACTCCACCCGAAACTCAGTAAACTGTATATTTTCTTTTGAAAAGGTAAAATGGCTCGATCTCGAATCATGGCAAAATCTGGAAGCAATCCAGTCCACCAAAAGACTAGTGAAACAGATAGATAAGTTGAAATAGCAAAAACATCCCACAATAAGGGCGAATTAAAATTCACCCAAAGGGAACCAAAGGTATTCGGAATTGGTAGCACCCAATACGCTAACCAAGGGCGACCCATGTGAATAATAGGAAATAACCCCGCCTGAATTACGGAGAAAATGGTCATTGCCTCTGCTGATCTATTAATAGCCATACGCCATTTTTGTCTGAACAAAAGGAGGACCGCAGAAATTAGTGTTCCGGCATGCCCTATTCCTACCCACCAAACAAAATTGGTGATGTCCCACGCCCAGCCTACAGTCTTGTTCAATCCCCATGTGCCGATTCCAGTAGATATTGTATATATTATACAGCCCACCCCCCAAAAAAGAGCGGTTAGGGCAATACCAAAAACGATCCACCACTGACGGTTGGCCCTCCCTTCAATAGGGGCAGCTACATCAACCGTAACGTCATGATAAGTTTTATCTCCTGTTACGAGTGGTTTCCGGATTGGTGCTTCATAATGTGAGGCCATAAATGAATCTCTAAATTATATGTTTATACGTTTCTCACTTTGGTTTGATACATCACGTTAGGCTTTGTCCCAACGCTTTCAAGAAGATGATACATCCGATCATTTTCTTTCAATTTTGCCACCTGACTCTCCTTATCATTAATATCTCCAAATACCATTGCACCATTGCTACAGGCTGATGAACAAGCTGTTTGAAACTCGCCATCTTTTATTGGTCTTCCTTCAAGTTTTGCGTCTAATATTGTTTTTTGTGTTTTTTGAATACACATGGAGCATTTTTCCATAACTCCTCGAGAGCGAACTACCACATCAGGGTTTAGAACCATACGGCCTAAATCATTGTTCATATGATAATCAAACTCATCATTTTTATTGTATAAGAACCAATTGAAACGACGCACTTTATAAGGACAGTTATTGGCGCAATAGCGAGTTCCCACACATCTGTTATAAGCCATATGATTTTGCCCTTGCCTTCCATGAGAAGAGGCCGCAACAGGGCAAACTGTTTCACAGGGGGCATGGTTACAATGTTGACACATTACCGGCTGAAAAGTTACTTGAGGATTTTCTGAGGCCTGTTCCATTTCCCCGAACGTAGTTAAAGAATCTGTTAATCCTGAAATATTATCTACTGTTTCAGCATCCCCTTCAAAAGTTGTTTCGGATGAATAATAGCGATCAATTCGCAACCAATGCATGTCCCTAGATTTCCTAATTTCTCGTTTTCCAACGACAGGAACATTGTTTTCAGAGTGACAGGCTATTACACAGGCTCCACACCCGGTGCAAGCATTTAAATCAATCGATAAATTGAAGTGATGCCCGATTGATCGATCAAAAGATTCCCAAATATCAACTTCTGGAGAAGTAACTGCTGTTTCAATATGGTTTTTGGAAACCTTTGGAATAGGGTTCCAATATTCTTTATCTTTTGTATTGAATATTTCAAGTGTTGTTTCTTTTACAATATCTCTTCCCATGAGAGTGTTGTGCAATTGAACACAAGCAAACTCATGATATCCTTCGGCTGCTGTAATTGAAACTTCTTGAACTTTTTTAGCTTTGTTATAAAAGAGGTAGGCGTTTACTCCTACTTGCATTTCTTCTTGTAAACCAAGCCGCTCTCCATATCCCAAAGCGAGGCCAACAGAACCGATGGCTTGTCCGGGTTGAATAAGAACGGGAACTTTTAAGGTTTTTTCTCCAACGGTTACATTAGCATAACTTCCATTGAGAGCACCATTGGCGACATTTACATTCTTTAAGCCTATTTTCTTTGCGTCAAGAGCAGATACAGTAAGGTAATTATCCCAACTCACTCTTGAAATAGGGTCTGGAAATTCTTGTAACCAAGGGTTGTTCGCTTGATTACCGTCACCCATACCTGTTTTTGTATATAGTACTAACTCGAGTCCACTTGCAGAGGCTGAAGCAAGAGAATTCATTTCTTCAGCTAAATCAGGCAGAGTCTTCTCAACTTCAGTATTTTGAGGGACACTAAAATAACCATCATGCAACACTGAACTCCAATTTTTTCCTTCTAGGATGTTTTCATTCCAATGCTTTTTAATGGTTTCATGAAAATTGATTTTACTCTCAGACCATTGTAATAAAGCATCTTGAAATTGAAGAGTATCAAATAAAGGTCTGATGGTAGGTTGCGCCAATGCATAGTGCCCACGTTTAAATTCATAGTCTCCCCAGCCCTCCAAATAATGGGGTGTTGCTGCAACATACTGACAAACAGCTGCGGTTTCATCTTCCTTCATTGAAAAGGATACTGATAAATCCAATTTTTTTATGCCCTCAGCAACCTCTTGGCCATCTGGCATACTATAAACCGGGTTGATTCCAGCAAAAATTACACCGCCTAGGCTTCCGTCTTTGATGCCGTTTATTACAGGTTCTAGTTCAGTGCCATTTTCTTTTCGAATCAGTCGAGGTGAGAGCACATCAATCACTTCGCTTTCCAATAATTGGTTTATTGCTAAAATTAACTTTTGAGCTCCCACGTCTTGAATCCCTGAGATAACTACCGCTTTTTTCCCAGCAGCTTTCAAAGCCTCTATTGCTTTGTCTAACATTTTTTCGTGTACCTCAGAAAGTGAACCTGAAATAGCAGTTCCAGTTAATTTAGCATATAGGTGCGCTAGTATATTTTGTTGAACAGCGGGTGTGGTAGGAAGACGAAAATCAGCCGCTGCACCACTAAGGCTCATGTTGGCTTCAAACTGAAAATGCTGAACCATTTTGGCTTTACCATGACCTTTATGTGGTATACGCACTTTTGAATAGCCGCTGTCAAAACCGCCTCCTTGCCAATCGCCTAAGAAATCAGCACCTATTGAAACAATTGCTGCCGCTTTTGAAAAATCATAATCGGCCAAACCTCGTTCCCCATAGGTAGCCTCAAAAGCATCTACAGCATCTGCCGAAGCTACTGTGTCAAAGTAAACATGCTTGACATTGGGGTATTTTGTCTTAAAATCAGCGATGATTTTTTCTGTAGTAGGACTACTAAAGGTTTGAGTGATTAAAGCTACTTCCTTTCCAGAAGCATTTAATGCTTTTAACCTTGCTCCTACCTGAAGATTAAGATTTTCCCAAGAAACGTCTTCACCATTTACTTTTGGCCCTTGCAATCTATTAATATCATACAAGGATAATACTGAAGCGTGCACCCGAGCATTGGCTCCACCTAACATAGAGGCCTCAGGGTTATTTTCTACCTTTATAGGCCGGCCTTCTCTGGTTTTAATTAAGATACTAGCAAAATCAAAACCATCAGCAATAGCAGTGGCATAATAATTAGCCACACCAGGACGAATCTGTTCGGGTTGAACAACATAGGGAACCGACTTGATCACTGGTCCCTCACAAGCTGCAAGTGAGGCAGCCGCGGTACTAAATCCAACATATTTAAGGAAATCTCTTCTAGAGGTGCTGCTGTCTTTGAGTGTGTTCTCGTCACTCAAAAAAGCGTCAGGTAATTTTGATGCAAATTCATCATTAGCAAGTTTTTGCACTGAAACATTCTCAGGGTTGAGCTGCTCAACTTGCTTCCAATATGTTTTTTTTGATGCCATGTACTTTTTTATATCGCTTTTAATAGTGGCATTTGCCACATTCGAGACCACCCATTTGAGCGACGGTCAGGTTTTCAACCCCATATTTTGTGGACAGAGCCTTGTGTATTTTTTCATAATAGGCATTGTCTGCTACTTGAACCTTGGTTTCTCTATGACAATTAATACACCATCCCATGGTCAATGGAGAATATTGATACATCACTTCCATTTCCTCCACAGGGCCATGGCACTTTTGACATTCAATTTTTCCAACCTCAACGTGTTGTGAGTGATTGAAATAAGCAAAATCGGGCAGGTTATGGATACGCACCCATTTTACAGGCTGCGATTCACCAGTATAACTTTGGGTATCCTCATCCCAACCTACAGCAGTGTAAAGCTTTTTAATTTCTTTGGTATAAAAATCTTTAGTGTACCCATTGGCCAAATCTTCCTCACCATTATATTCGGCAATATTCTTATGACAATTCATACAAACATTCAATGAAGGTATTCCTGAATGTTTTGATACTCTTGCTGAAGAGTGACAATACTTGCATTCAATTTGATTCGCTCCAGCATGAATTTTGTGAGAATAATGGATTGGCTGTACGGGCATATACCCTTGGTCAATGCCAATTTGCATTAAATAACCATACACAAAATAGGCACTGCTTAAAAGAAGAAACACAACACTAACAAAAACCATAAATTGGTTTTGGACAAAGGCTTTCCAAATGGGTGTTCTTCTAGGCTTTTCAACAGGTGTTATGTCTACACCGCTGGCCGCTGCAATTTTGATTAAAGTTTTCTGCACTAAAAACAGCATTACTATCAAAATGGCAAAAACCAATGCCAGAGCGGCTAATATAATATTGTTAGTTATACTTCCTGAACTAGACGCTGCAGCAGCGGCACCTGGAGCAGCAACAGCTGCAACTGGCGCAGGTGGAATATAATCTGTGTAGGCAAGGATGTTATCTATGTCTGTTGTGGAAAGCTGAGGAAATGAAGTCATGACTGATTTGTTGTATTCCTCATATATAGCAACAGCTTGTGGATCACCAGACTTCACCATTGCTGTACTGTTGTTGATCCATTGATAGAGCCACTCGCGGTCATATTTTTCGCTAACACCACGCAGAGCTGGTCCAACAGCGCGTTTGTTGAGTTTATGACAGGCAGCACAATTGGCATTGAAAAGGGATTTACCTGCTTTTATGGCGGCTTCATCCTGCTCTTGGCCTTGTGCAAAAAAAAGTGAAAAAATAAATATAAAAGGAAACAAAGATTTTAATGCAAATCTTGCCTTTTCTATTGGGATATAATTTCTAATAAAGTACAAAGTTTCAATTCTAAAATCAGAACAAAAATAAGACATAGTAGCCTTTTAACAAACGTATCTATTTGTAAAAAGAAATAATTTATAATAGTTCTAAATAACAATTAGATTTTGTTAAATCAAGAGAAGTCTTGGAATAAATTTGTTTTTTTGTGGGCTAACAAAATGCAATGATTGTAGAGTCTTATGGTATATAGGTTTGCATTGTTTTTTCTATTCTTCTCCCTGCTTTGTTCTGGCTATAGTTTAGCACAAACATCAGCTTTAAACATTGAACAGAATGCAAAACTAGACAGCTTGTTAGAGTTGAAAATTGAATGGGACAGAGAAAATTTTGAAAATAGCTACTACACTATACAGATTCACTATGGTTCGTTGCAAAAGGCAGAAGATATTCAGACTCGATTTGAAAAGATTTTCCCAGATATTCCTACTGACTTAAGTTTTGAAACCCCAAATTATAAAGTGCAATCTGGACGTTATAAAAACAAATTGTATGCTCAAAAAACCTTGGATAGTGTCAAGCCTTATTTCCCCTCTGCATTTTTGTTGAAAAGGAAAAAGGCTTTATAGTTTTTTCTTAACTGCAATTTCTTGGAAGGCTTCTACAGTGTCGCCTTCTTTAATATCATTGTAATTATTGACCTGAAGACCACAGTCGTATCCTTTAGCAACTTCTTTAACATCATCTTTAAAGCGTTTTAAAGAAGCTAAGTTTCCTGTGAAGACAACAACTCCCTCACGCAATACTCTGACCATAGAATTTCGATAAATTTTTCCTGAAGTGACCATACACCCCGCAATCGTTCCTATTTTTGAGATTTTAAACGTTTCTCTTATTTCGGCCATCCCATTGATTTCTTCTCGCATCTCTGGAGAAAGCATGCCCTCCATAGCATCTTTTACATCATTAATTGCATCATATATGATGGAATATGAACGGATATCAATTTCTTCTTTTTCAGCTAACGAACGAGCATTTCCCATAGGCCTAACATTGAACCCTAAAACTATGGCATCAGAAGCGGAGGCCAACAGTACATCAGATTCTGTAATGGCACCAACCCCTTTATGAATAATTTTTACCTCAATTTCTTTGGTAGAAAGTTTTTGTAATGAATCAGTAAGTGCTTCTACAGATCCATCAACGTCACCTTTCAAAATAATGTTCAATTCTTTAAAATCACCTAAAGCGATTCGTCTACCAATCTCATCGAGTGTGATGTGTCTTTGTGTGCGCACATTTTGTTCTCTTAGCAGTTGGGTTCTCTTAGCAGCTATTTCTTTAGCCTCTCTTTCATCTTCTAACACCACAAAACCATCTCCTGCTTGGGGGGCGCCATCTAATCCAAGCAATGAAACAGGTGTAGCGGGTGGGGCCTGTTTTAGTTTATTGCCTCTTTCATCAAACATTGCTTTAACCTTGCCGCTCTGTTTTCCTGCCAATAAATAATCTCCCATTTTTAAAGTTCCGTTTTGCACAATAACGGTTGAAACATACCCTCTACCTTTGTCCAAAAAGGCTTCCACAACAGTTCCTTTAGCGTTACGGTTTGGATTGGCTTTAAGTTCTAGCAATTCTGCTTCCAAAAGAACTTTTTCAAGCAACTCCTGAACGCCTGTCCCTTTGAGTGCAGAAATGTCATGAGATTGAATTTTTCCACCCCAATCCTCAACCATCAAGTTCATACCTGCTAGAGATTCTTTTACTTTTTCTGGATCTGCAGTTGGTTTGTCAATTTTATTTATAGCAAAAATAATGGGAACATTTGCCGCTTGTGCATGACTTATAGCCTCTTTTGTCTGAGGCATAATGTTATCATCTGCTGCAACAACAATAATTGCAATATCTGTGACTTGTGCACCTCTCGCTCTCATAGCTGTAAATGCCTCGTGACCTGGGGTATCTAGGAAAGTTATTTTTTGTCCCTTAGGTAAAGTCACTGCATAAGCATCTATATGTTGAGTAATCCCTCCTGATTCTCCCGCAATAACATTTTCTTCTCGAATATAATCCAACAATGAAGTTTTTCCATGGTCAACGTGTCCCATCACAGTAACAATAGGAGCCCTAGCTTCTAGATCATCTGGATGATCTTCTTCATTTTCTATATTCTCTTCTATCTCGGCCTTTTCAAAAGAAACATCAAAACCAAATTCATCTGCAACTATACTTAAGGTTTCCGCATCTAATCTTTGGTTCATTGTTACCATAATACCTAAAGACATACAAGCCGAAATAATTTCAGAGGTGGTCACTTCCATCATTGTGGCGACTTCTCCAACAGTAATAAACTCAGTCACTCTGAGCAGTTTGCTTTCAGCTTCTTGCTGGGCTAATTCTTCTTCTGATTTTTGGCGATGCTGAACTCGCTTATCCCTTCTATATTTGGCTGCTTTTGACTTGCTGGCTTTACCTTGTAGTTTTTCTAGAGTTTCACGTATTTGTTTTTGAACGTCTTCATCTTGATTTTCCTCTCTAACCTGTTGTTGTTTTGGTCGAGATTTTGTAGTTTCTTTAGCCTTAGGCTTTGGTGGTGCTTCTTTGCTTATTCTTTTTCGCTTTCTTCTCCTTGCGTCTTCAACTGTTTTTTCTTTCTCCTTAACAGCATCTAAATTTACTGTTTGGCCGGTTTGTTTTGGCCCAGATAGTTTTTGATATTTAGTTTGAATCGCTTCTGGAGCAACAGACTCTTCTGCAGGTTTAGGTGTAGGTGGTGGAGTAACCGTTTTAGGTGCTTTATTTTCTACTACTTTTTCTTCTTTTTTAGGTTGTTGATTTTGAGCTTCTTGAGGTTTTTTAGTCCCTTTTTCTAAATCAATTTTACCTAAGGTTTTGGGTTTTTCTAAGGAAACCCTTGCCGTTTTTATCACTTCAGCTTGTGCCGCTTTTTCAATGCGCTCAAGCTCCTTTTTTTCTTGAATGATACGAAGGCTTTCCTTTTCCTTTCGTTTCTCTTCACTAACTTCTTGAGAAGCATCTTTTTTTGATTTGTCTGTTGCAAATTCCGACAATAAAACTTGATAGACTTCTTCAGTAATTTTTGCTGTTGGCCTTGGCTCAACTTCAAACCCCTTCTGATTCAAAAATTCAACAACCCTATCTAAGGATATATTGAGTTCTCTGAGAACTTTATTAAGTCGAATATTGGGTTGGTTTGTCATATATATGCCTTGTTCTTGGTGATAAAAATAGAAATAATTTTAGCAGCCTATTCTTCAAATTCTGTTTTAAGGATTTTAATTACCTCTTTTATTGTTTCTTCTTCTAAGTCTGTTCTTTTAATTAATTCGTCTGAATCAAGTTCTAAAATACTTTTTGCAGTGTCTAAGCCTACCTTCTTAAACTCTTGTATTACCCATTCATCGATCTCATCTGAAAATTCTTTCAATTCAACGTCTTCTTCGACACCTTCTCTAAATACATCAATTTCATAACCAGTTAATTTTCCTGCTAAGCGAATGTTAGTGCCTCCTTTTCCAATGGCTTTAGATACTTCCTCTGGATTGAGAATAACTTCAACCCGTTTGTTTTCTTCATCAATCTTTAGGGAGTTGACTTTTGCTGGACTTAATGCCCTTGAAATAAATAATTGAAGATTGTTTGTATAGTTGATCACATCAATGTTTTCATTGCCTAACTCTCTCACAATTCCATGTATACGAGAACCCTTCATTCCAACACAGGCGCCTACAGGATCAATTCTATCATCATAAGAATCTACCGCAACTTTTGCTTTTTCACCAGGGATTCTAACCGCTTTTTTGATCGTGATTAGACCATCAAAAACTTCTGGAATTTCTTGTTCAAACAATTTTTCAAGAAAAATTGGAGATGTTCTTGACAGGATGATCCGGGGTTTATTTCCACGCAATTCAACACTATCAATGACTCCTCGCACATTGTCCCCTTTTCTAAAAAAATCATTTGGAATTTGACGGTCTTTTGGCAAAATAATCTCATTACCATCCTCATCCAGCAAAATTATTTCTCTGTTACGAATGTGGTGAACCTCTGCGGTGTAGATTTCTCCCTCTCTATCCTTAAATATTTTAAATGTATTGGTGCTATCGTGTTCAAAAATTTTGGCAACCAAATTTTGCCTTAAAAATTGAATGGCTCGTCTCCCTAAATCAATTAATTTGACTTCTTCAGAAACATCTTCACCAACTTCAAAATCGGGCTCAATATTTTGTGCTTCTGTTAGAGCGATCTCTTGATTGGGGTCTTCAACCGCACCATCTTCTACAACAATCCGATTACGCCATATTTCAAGATCACCTTTGTCTGGATTAATAATAATATCAAAATTTTCGTCAGAACCAAATTTCCGGCGAAGGGTGTTTCGAAAAACATCTTCTAAAATTACCATAAGGGTAACTCGGTCAATTAGTTTTTCGTCTTTAAACTCTGAAAATGAATCAATTAGTGCTAAATTTTCCATGGTTTTTTGATCAATTATATAATAACTTTTGCTCGGTTTATACTCTCGTAACTAAAAGTTTTTTTTTTGATTACTGTTATTTTTCCTTTTCCAATTGGTTTGGGTTCTCTTTGTTTCCATTCTAGTGCAATTTGATTTTCTGTTGCCTCAACCAAAACTCCATTGATGGGTTTTTCTCCAATAGCTTCCACTTCGAGTTGACGACCAATATTTTTAAAAAACTGTCGTTTTTGCACCAAAGGGCTTCCAACACCTGCTGAAGACACTTCTAAAGCAAAATCGTGCTTTTCACGGTCGAGCTGGTGTTCGATGGATCGACTAAATTTCATGCAATCCTCCAAGTGCACTTCAGGGTCTCCATCTAAAATAATTTTAATTGATTTGTCTGCACCTGTCTTTAAATCAATCAAAAATAAATGGGACATTTCTTTCAATGTTGCGTCTACCAGTTCCGAAACTTCTGCTTTAAAATTCATCGTAAAAAAAAGAGGGACTCTAGGGTCGCCTCTGTTTATTTTTCCAAATGCCCTGCAAATATAGCATTTTTCTATAATATAACTAGTTTTTCAAATGTACTGCGTTTTACTTTGCAGAAAGTTTCTAACTCTAATAACCATTAATTATATTTGAAAAAATTGTTATAGAAGATGAATGTTAGAGATCGCATCTCGGGTTGGGTATTTGCAAAACCCAAAAAAAATAATAAAACACCTTTTGAACGCCTTTTTGAAGTATTTAAAGAATTAATTATTCATACTTCAGGTGACTTTGATGAAGCCATAGATTGGCTTAGAGAACTTGACAAAGAATATCAACTCACCACTCCAGAATATACCATAGAAAATTTTATTGAAGACCTTTTGCGCAAAGGATACATCCAACAAAAACCTGATCAAAAAGGACAAGGACAAGGCAAAGGATCTGGTATGGGTATATCAGCTAAAACAGAAAAACTTCTACGAGAATATGCATTGAAACAAATATTTGGTCAACTACAAAAATCAAAAAAAGGCAATCATAAGACGGCACATATAGGGAACAATCATGAAGACGCAGGGCAATTAAGACCTTTTGAATTTGGCGATCCCCTAGAGCGTATTGAGATGACAGAAAGCATAAAAAATGCACAAATAAATTCTGGATTATCAGATTTTCAATTAACACAAGAGGATTTAGTTGTTCAACAGCACTATCATAGTGCTCAAATGAGCACCGTTTTAATGATTGACATTAGCCATAGTATGATTCTCTACGGAGAAGACCGAATAACTCCTGCAAAAAAAGTAGCGCTCGCCCTTTCAGAACTTATATTAACCCGCTATCCCAAAGATACGCTAGATATTTTAGTTTTTGGAAATGATGCACGACCCATTTCCCTCAAGGATTTACCCTACCTGGAGGTTGGCCCTTTCCATACTAACACAGTTGCTGGGCTTGAATTGGCCATGGATATTTTACGAAGAAAAAAAGGAGCCAATAAGCAAATATTCATGATTACAGACGGCAAACCCAGTTGTCTAAAAATGCCTGATGGTAGCTATTATAAAAATAGTGCAGGTCTTGATGAACACATCACAGAAAAATGTTTTACTAAGGCAAAACAGGCACGTAAATTAAATATTCCTATCACAACTTTTATGATCGCTTCTGACCCCTATTTACAACGTTTTGTAGAGCAATTTACAATGGCTAACCAAGGGAAAGCATTTTATACCGGACTAGATGGATTGGGCCAAATGATTTTTGAAGACTATGAAAAAAACAGAAAAAAAAGATTTAAATAACCATGGACCTAACTAATATCAAAACGCTGGGAGCATTGAAATCCAGTGATTACAAATCCTTGACAATTCAAGAGGAAATAGCTAAAAATTTAAAAGAGAAAATTCGAAATAAGCAAAGAACTTTTGAAGGTATTTTGGGATATGAGAATACAGTAATTCCAGATGTAGAAAGAGCCCTATTGTCAGGTCATAATATCAACTTATTAGGTCTTCGTGGTCAAGCAAAAACGCGTTTGGCCAGACAAATGATTGGCCTATTAGACGAATGGATTCCCGTTGTTATGGGGACAGAAATCAACGATGATCCGGTAACTCCAATTTCACTATATGCCCAAGAAAAAATTGCCGAAATGGGTGACGCTACCCCCATTGAATGGCTGCATCGCTCGGAGCGATTTTTTGAAAAATTAGCCACTCCAGATGTCACTGTGGCTGACTTGATAGGTGATGTTGATCCCATAAAAGCCGCTCAAATGAAATTGTCATATGCTGATGAAAGAGTGATTCATTTTGGAATGATTCCACGGGCGCATCGCTGTATTTTTGTGCTCAATGAGCTTCCTGATTTACAAGCCCGTATTCAAGTTGCTCTTTTTTCCATTTTACAAGAAAAAGAAATTCAAATTAGAGGGTTTAAACTAAGACTTCCCATTGCCGCTCAATTTGTATTTACAGCAAATCCTGAAGATTACACAAACCGGGGTAGCATTGTTACTCCTTTAAAAGACCGTATTGGTTCTCAAATTTTAACACATTATCCTCATAATAGAAAAATTGCCAAATCAATAACAGCTCAAGAAGCCAACATTGATACAAATCGTCTATCTGGCATACACATTCCCGAACTAGCCAGAGAATTGGTTGAACAAATCAGCTTTGAAGCTAGAAAAAGTGAATTCGTTGACTCAAAAAGCGGAGTAAGCGCACGTTTAAGTATCGCTGCTTTTGAAAATTTAATTAGCACTGCAGAACGCAGAATGCTACAACATGACGAAAAAAAATCTACCCTACGCCTTTTAGACTTTTTAGGAATTATTCCAGCGCTTAACGGAAAAATTGAATTGGTCTATGAAGGTGAACAAGAAGGAGCAGAACAAGTCTCGTATCATTTGATCACCCAGGCCATTAAAACTTTGTTTTCTGATTATTTTCCCAAAATAGAAAAGTTAGAAAAGCCTGACCAAGAAGGTCCATATGATGCACTACTTGATTGGTTTTTCAAAGACAACGAACTGTTTTTAGAAGATGATCTAGATGATAATAGCTATCAAATGAGCTTAGACCAAATTGTTGGTGTCGGTGAGTTGCTCAAAACACACCAACCTGATTTGGCCCATGAAGATCGTTATTTTATGATAGAGTTTTTAATTTGGGGGCTAGAAGCACATCAAAAACTAAATAAATATAGATCCTTAGAAGGGCTTCAATTCAAAGATGCCTTAGGCAGTTACATCAGAGGACTATAGTAAGACTTTTCGCATACTCTCAACAGTAGTATTGTTGAGCACCTCTAGCGTTTGATTTCTGATTTTTTCAAAAATGGGTTTTATTTGACAGTGCTCTTCATCACATTCAGCACAGGTAGCATAATAATTTAATGAAACACAAGGCAACATGGCTATGGGGCCATCCATTAAACGCATCAATTCTGCTAGATTGATTTCTTTAGGTTGTTTTATCAGTCGATAGCCTCCTTTTTTTCCTCTTTGGCTTTGTAAAAATTGAAAGTTTCTCAATTCACGTAAAATGGTCTCTAAAAACTTTTGGGGTATACGCTCTTTGGTTGCAATTTCAGAAGAAAAAATTGCTCGTTCTTCTCCTTGGTGTTCAGCCAAATAAAGAAGTGCTTTTATAGCATATTTACATTTTTTAGAAATCATTGATTAGGTTGATTTACAAAGGTATTAAAAATATTTTCTTCTATTCCCTATAAAGTTTATAGGTTTTGTTGTCTTTAATCTTTTTGTTTATTAAATTTACCCAGCAGAATAGATACCATGCTACTCGATATATTCCTAAAGAAAAAGGAACCCTCCAAGAATGCTAAAGGACATTATGAAATTACGATGAGGAGTTTTTTAAAAACACTCTCATGGCGAATTGTGGGGACTTTAGACACCATATTGATTGCCTACTTGATCACAGGAAAAGTTGAACAAGCTCTTTCTATCGGATTTGTAGAATGGGGCACTAAGATGATTTTATATTTTTTTCACGAACGCGCTTGGAATCGTATTTCTTGGGGTAAAAAATAATGCAATGCCAGAGGATATAGCTCAGCTCAACAAAAAATTTGCTTCATTACACTTGAAAGAAGCTTTTGAAGCTTTAGCTTCAGAACAATTTAAAAATCCTGCTTTTTCAACTTCTTTTGGCATGGAAGACCAGGTGATTACACATCATATTTTAAGCAATAAACTTCCTATAACAGTTTTTACGCTTGATACAGGAAGGCTTTTTGAAGAAACCTATGAAGTGTTCAACAGTACTAAAAAAAAATATGGTGCTTCTATTCTAACCTATTTCCCAGACGAAAAAGATATCGAAAAACTAATAACCACTAAAGGGCCTTTTAGTTTTTACAATGATGTAGAAGACAGGAAAGAGTGTTGCCACCTGCGAAAAGTAAAACCTTTACAACGAGCGCTTAGTAAAGTGGACTTATGGATCACAGGTCTTCGTGCTGAGCAAAGCTTTGCTCGCCAACAATTGAATTTATTTCAATATGATGAGACCTTTAATCTTATTAAATTTAATCCACTCACTCGATGGACACTTAAGGAGGTGAAAGACTATTTGAACAAACATAAAGTACCCCAAAACAAACTGCATAAAAAAGACTATGTAAGCATTGGTTGTGCTCCTTGCACAAGACCTATACAACCAGGAGAAGACATTCGGGCTGGTAGATGGTGGTGGGAAACCAGTAAAAAAGAATGTGGTCTTCATTTAACTTCTAAGGCATAATTCAATCAATGGAAATACTAAATCAACTAGAAGAGGAAGCCATTTATATCATACGTGAGGTTGCAGGCCAGTTCAATCGCCCAGCCCTTTTGTTTTCTGGAGGAAAAGATTCAATAGTGTTATTGCATCTTTGTCAAAAAGCTTTTACGCCAGCCAAAATTCCCTTTCCTCTAATTCACATCGACACGGGGCACAATTTTCCTGAAACCCTACATTTAAGAGATAAGCTGATCGATCGATATGAGGTACAACTCCATGTGGGTGCTGTGCAAGACAGCATTGACCAAGGAACTGCAGTGGAGGAAACTGGCAAAAACCCAAGTCGAAATGCACTTCAATCCATAACGCTTCTTGAGACTATTGAGTCTCTTCAATTAGACGCTTGTATGGGAGGCGCGCGCAGAGATGAAGAAAAAGCAAGGGCCAAAGAACGTATTTTTTCAATACGTGATGCCTTTGGGCAGTGGAATGAAAAACTACAAAGACCCGAATTTTTTGATATATTGAATGGTAAAATTAATGCTGGAGAAAATGTACGCATTTTTCCCATCAGCAACTGGACAGAATTGGATGTTTGGGAATATATTCGAGCTGAGGAATTAGAAATTCCATCGCTCTATTTTGCCCATTCAAGAGCAGTCTACCAATTGAATGGACAATGGATGCCCACAAGCCCTGTGGTAGATGTTCCTGACGAAGAAGTATTTATTAAAAGTGTTCGGTTTAGAACGGTTGGAGACATGAGTTGTACTGCCGCTGTTTTGTCCGAAGCAACAAGTCTAGACATCATTATAGAAGAAATCAGAGCTTCATCGCTTTCTGAACGAGGGGCTCGCATGGATGATAAGCGCTCTGAAGGCGCTATGGAAACAAGAAAGAAAGTGGGTTATTTCTAAATCATTATGGATTTATTTCGAATTGCAACTGCCGGTAGCGTAGACGACGGAAAAAGTACCCTGATTGGACGTTTATTATATGAAACACAAGCCCTGAAAGATGACCAATTGGAACATATTGAACATAAAAGTAAAGCGAAAGGCTATGACTATATCGACTTTTCCTTGGCTACAGACGGCTTGTTGACAGAACGTGAACAAGGCATTACCATTGACGTTTCTCATATTTTTTTTAAAACAGCAAAAAGAAGGTTTATAATTGCAGATGCTCCAGGACATGTTGAGTATACGCGCAATATGGTCACAGGAGCTTCTTTGGCAAACGCAGCTATTATATTATTAGACGCAAGAAAAGGGGTTGTCGAACAAACATTGAGACATTTTTTAGTCACCAATCTTTTAGCCATTGACCATTTAATTTTTGCTGTCAATAAGATGGATTTAATTGCGTATGACCAAAATATTTTTGACAACATCGAAAAAGAGATTAGAAATTTACTCACCCAACAAACGCACGTCCCAACTTCTGTTCATTTCATTCCTATCTCGGCTTTAAAAGGGGATAACATCACCAAGGAAAGCTCTCTAACTCCATGGTATATTGGAAATTCGCTAATTTCAATTATTGAAAATCTTCAACTCCAAACTAAAAAATTTTCGCAAAATGTGCTACAAGTACAATATGTGATACGTCCTAAAAAAGCATCTCATCACGACTATAGAGGTTTTGCTGGCAAAGTAAATAGCGGTCATTTTAAAACTGGAGACCCTGTTTTACTCGCTCCGTCTGGACAAAAAAGTAAAATTGAACGTATTGAGAAGTATGGTGAAGAAATCTTTGAAGTTGCTATTGGAGAAAACGCAACCTTTATTTTGAGTGATGCCCTAGATGCTTCTAGAGGAAGTACTATTTATTCTACAAATGCTTCTTTGGAATCTACTCAGCATGTTGAAGCGCATCTTTGCTGGATGCAAAAGGAAAGTCTTGCGCCACAAAAGAAATATTGGCTTCAAAACGGAGTCAACCGCGTTTTAACTCAAGTCACTGCCATTGACGCAAAAATCAACATTAGCTCCCATACAAAAGAGCCTAGTGCTTTTCTTGAATGTAACGATATTGGTCAAGTCTCTTTGAGATTGGCCCAACCGATTCTTAAGACTTCTTTTTCTGAAAACAAGAATTTGGGGTGCTTTATTCTCATTGACCCAAAAACAAACAACACCGCTGGGGTTGGTTTTTTAAAATAGCGTTTATCGTTTTTTGATTACCAATGGCTTACTTTTGAGCAAAAACTTTAAGCAGAGTGCGTAACCTCCTTTTTTTATTCTTTTTTCCATTAATTGGCTTTAACCAAAGCAGTGGGGTAGTTCAATCTGAAGGCGTTCCTCTTTCAGAGGTATCTGTATGGGTTTTGAAATATGAAATAGGTACAACAACCAATGAAAAAGGATTGTTTACGCTTCCTGAAAAAGTGCAAGAAGAAGATTTAGTAGTGTTTAGTAAGGTGGGGTATTTGCCAGAGACTATAAAACTAAATAAAAGAGCTAAAAAAAAACAATGGATTGTAACCCTAACACCCGATCTTCTTTTAGATGAAGTCATTATTACTGGCCATTTGAGACCCATTCAAAAAAGTGAAAGCATCCTCCCCGTAGAAGTCTATTCAGCTGAATTTCTAAAACAAAATCCTAGTCCAAGTGTTTTTGAAAGTTTACAACTGGTCAATGGGGTGCGCCCCCAAATAAATTGCAGTGTTTGTAATACTGGAGACATTCATATCAATGGCTTAGAAGGAGGCTATACACTTATTTTAATTGATGGCATGCCCATTGTCAGTAGTCTAGCTAGTGTTTATGGGCTCAATGGAATCCCCAATGCAATAATTGAACGAGTGGAAATAGCCAAGGGGCCTGCGGGAACCATTTATGGAAGTCAGGCCATGGGAGGCCTCATCAATATTATCACAAAACAACCTGAATATAGCCCCAAAGTCTTTTTCGACATGCAGACCACTAGTTGGTTAGAAAGTAATTTAGATTTTGGCTATTTGACAAAACTTGGTGAGAAAAGCAACTTGCTCACGAGCGTCAATGCGTTTTTATTTGATGAGAAGTATGATTTTAATAACGATAATTTTACAGATCTAACCCTTCAAAAAAGGGTGTCTCTCTTCAATAAATTGCAATGGAAAAACGACTCTAATCAAAGTGCCAATATGGTTGTGCGCTATGTCTATGAAGATCGCTGGGGAGGGGAAATGAAATGGAATCCTACCTTCAGAGGTGGAGATCAAGTGTATGGCGAAAGTATTTATACCAATCGTTTTGAGTTTTTAGGCAATCAGCCCGTTAACAATTTAAACTTACAATATTCACTCGTTTATCATCATCAAGATGCAGCCTACGGCAAAATCCCATTTAAGGGTAAGGAATGGATTGGTTTTTCACAACTGACATGGCAGCACAAAACAAATAGAAACAACCTCATGGGAGGAATGGCTTTGCGCTACACATGGTATGATGACAATACTCCAGCCACAACTCAAGCTTTGGCTAATTATCCTGACCAGAGTTGGATTCCGGGGGTGTTTGTTGAAAATGAATATAAAATTTCAGATAAACATACCCTTTTAGGGGGGTTGCGTTATGATCAGCACAGCATACACGGTCCCATTTTTACACCCCGACTAGGAACAAAACTTTCTTTTGGAAATTATGGAAAAGTACGTCTTATTTATGGTAAAGGATTTCGAGTCATTAATATTTTCACTGAAGACCATGCTGCTTTGATAGGCGCAAGAAAATTAGTACTTGACGAACAACTCAATCCAGAAACCTCAACTAATATCACATTAAATTATAGCCATCAACAAACCTTAAGTAGTGGCTGGAATGTCGTTTTTGATACTGCCTTTTGGTATACTCGATTTAAAAATCAGATTTTGCCAGACTATGACACTAACTCGAATGAAATTCGATATGCCAACTTAAAAGGTAAAGGGGTTTCACAAGGGGCCAATTTTAATCTTCAATGGTTCAATGAAATACTGGATTTTAGAGTGGGAATGACGTTTTTAGATAATTTTACAGAAGAAGACAATCAAAGAAAACGACCTATATTGACAGAAGGTTGGTCGGGTACATGGGCTGTAAAATATCGATTTCAACAACAAAACATAACACTAGACTATACCGGTTCAATTTATGGTCCAATCCGGCTACCTTTGCTTAGTCCAAACGATCCACGCCCAGAGTATTCCCCTATTTGGAATATTCAAAACATTAAAATCACTTATCTTTTCTCGCCTAAAATTGAAGGGTATTTGGGTGTCAAAAATCTTTTGAATTGGACACCCGCAAAAAAGGTTCCTTTCCTCATAGCTAGGGCTCAAGATCCATTTGATAAAAATGTTGTTTTTGATGCTCAAGGGAGTCCAACCACAAGTACAGAAAACCCCTATGGGCTTAATTTTGATCCCTCTTATATGTACGCACCAAACCAAGGCATCCGTGCGTTTATTGGTGTTCGATATGCCCTTTTCTAAGGTTCTATACCCTTTTAGCATAACATCCTATATTAATATTTTGTAGTATATTATGGCTAGAATTTATATGAAGTGATTTATAAAAAGACTTTTCCTTATGGGGTTTTACAGGCTACTTTGTTCTTATAAAAGCACTACAAATTCTTTTTTAGGAACTTATTAAACTCTCCTTGGAGTAGAACAATTTTAAAGCTTTCATGGAAAGCATGAATATGGGTTGTATAAAAAAATGAAAATAAATACAATATAATGATAACTACTATTGAATTAAAATCAAATGAAGTATAGACAATTTGGACGAACGCAATGGAAAGTAGGTGAAATCGGATATGGCATGTGGGGCATGGCAGGTTGGAAAGAATCAGACGACAAACAATCTGAACAGGCCCTCGATTTAGCAGTAGAAAATGGAGTTACTTTTTTCGATACAGCCTGGGGCTATGGAGAAGGACACAGTGAATATTTGCTTGGCAACCTGATCAAAAGACACCCCAATCAAAAGCTCTACACGGCTAGTAAAATACCACCCAAAAATTTTAAATGGCCCGCAAAACCCTACTATAGTTATGAAGACTCCTACCCTAGCTCACACATCAAAGAGTTTACAGAAAAAACACTTCAAAACCTCAGACTAGAACAAATTGATTTGATGCAATTTCATACGTGGGATGACGGCTGGGCTCATCGAGAGGAATGGCAAAGAGCGATTGAAGATTTGAAAAAAGAAGGAAAAGTAGCGGCCATGGGAATTAGTATGAATCGATGGGAACCAGAAAACGGCCTTGAAGCACTAAAAACGGGACTTATAGATTCTATCCAAGTGATTTATAACATTTTTGACCAAGCTCCAGAAGATGTGTTGTTTCCATTTTGCGAAGCAAATGATATTGGGGTGATTGCGAGAGTCCCATTTGATGAAGGAACACTAACAGGTGCCATTACAAGAGAGACTATTTTTCCTAAAGGCGATTGGAGAGGCACCTATTTTGTGCCAGAAAATTTAAACGCCAGTGCCGATCGTGCTGATCTATTACGCCCACTTGTGCCCAAAGAGATGACAATGGCTGAAATGGCGCTGCGGTTTATTTTAAAAAATAAAAACGTCCATACGGTTATTCCTGGTATGAGAAAACATAAAAACGTGCGTTCCAATGTGAGTT
This sequence comes from Flavobacteriales bacterium MED-G22, assembly GCA_002457295.1. Next base: position 2,829 of record NTKF01000016.1, on the reverse strand, counting down.
GCAGTGATGGGGTGTTTTTACCCTCTAGCTTACAAAAAACATTAAAAAATCATCGCTGGGATAGACAACCCACAGCATGGTCACAATAAAATGATCATTAATTAAGGTTATCACATATTGTATAGAATTTCTTATATTTATATGATTTAAAATAAACAAAATGATTACCCAATGAAAACATTTTCAATTTCTATCAACGGAAAGACGCATGAGGTAAACGCAGATCCATCGACACCCATGCTTTGGGTTCTTCGAGATCACCTCGACATGACTGGCACAAAATTTGGCTGTGGAATCGCTCAATGTGGAGCTTGCACAGTTCATCTCGATGGCGTGGCTGTTCGCTCCTGTCAGTTGCCAATAGCTGCCATTAATGATCAAGAAGTGACAACCATTGAAGGGCTTTCAGAAAATGGAGATCATCCAGTGCAACAAGCTTGGTTGGAGCACGATGTGCCTCAATGTGGTTATTGTCAAGCTGGGCAAATTATGACTGCTGCAGCTTTATTGAAACAAAATCCAAATCCAAACGATCAGGAGATTGAAAATGCAATGCACGGCAACATCTGCCGTTGCGGAACCTATACACGAATAAAAGCGGCAGTAAAAACAGCCTCAAATTCATAAAAAAAGACAGATCATGGCAAGAGCAAAAATTTCATATGGAAGACGATCGTTTATACAAAAAAGTAGCCTAGTTAGTGGAGGACTTATGATAGGGTTTCCATGGCTAGCATCTTGCGAGATGTCGGCAGCAAAAGTAAAAGCGTTACCCAAAGAGTGGTTTGAGTTGAATGGGTTCTTAAAAATAGCAGACAATGGATTAATTACCATAATGTCACCCAATCCAGAAATAGGTCAAAACATAAAAACATCCATGCCTATGATTGTAGCCGAAGAGCTAGACGCCCTTTGGGATGATGTAATTGTGGAGCAAGCACCCTTAAATACAGCTATTTTCAAAAGACAATTAGCCGGTGGAAGTCAATCTATTCGTCAAGGATGGGAAAGCCTTAGAATGGCTGGTGCAACAGCTAGACATATGTTGATAGAAGCGGCGGCCAAAGCATGGAATGTAGCTGCAGCTGAAGTTTCTACCGATGCAGGAATGTTACTTCATGAATCTTCTGGGAAAAAAGCGAGTTATGGAGAAATGGCATCAGCAGCTGCAGAAATCGACGTTCCAGAAAGTGTCGCTTTAAAAGACATCGAGGATTTTAAAATTATTGGCAGTTCTCGAAAAAACGTAGACGGCAAAAAGATAGTGACTGGAAAACCTCTCTTCGGTTTAGATTACAAGAAAGAAGGTATGCTCATAGCGATGATTGTTCACCCTCCAGCTTTTGGCCAACAACTTAAGTCGATCAATGCCAAAAAGGTTGAAAACATGCCTGGTATTAAGGCTGTTTTTTCTATAGAAACACAACTAGAAGATTACACCAAACAATGGTGTGATACTGACTCTTTCAATGAAATTGCGGTTGTGGTAGGTGAAACTACTTGGCAAGTAATGCAAGCTAAAAAAGCACTCGAAGTGCAATGGGAAAATGCACCAGAAAGAAATGAAAAAATAAATGGTTGGAGTGGCGCTTACACGGCTAAAGTTCCTTTTGGATTAGAAAGTACCGCAGATCACCAACAGAAGATGATTGCTATGGACTCTAAGCAAGCCAAGACCGCACGCCAAGATGGCAACCCTAGAGCCATGTTCAAAAAAGCAGCAAAAATTATTGAGAGAACCTATACTTGTCCCTATTTGGCTCACAATACCATGGAGCCAATGAACTTTTTTGCTGATGTGACTGATGAAAAAGCTACTTTGGTAGGACCCATCCAGACACCTGAAGCCATGGAAAAAAGTGTGGCTAGCCGTCTGGGGCTTCCCTTAGAAAAAGTAGATATTCAAATGACCCGAATGGGTGGGGGTTTTGGGAGGAGACTCTATGGTCACTTCCTCACAGAAGCTGCTGTGATTTCAAAAACAGTAAAAGCGCCTATAAAGTTGGTCTACACCCGTGAAGATGATATGAGCCAAGGAATTTATCGTCCTACCTATCGTGCCATTTATAGAGCGGCTTTAGACAAAAACAATAATTTAATTGCTTTCCATATCAAAGCTGGTGGGATTCCAGAAAGCCCTCTTGCAGCAAATCGTTTTCCAGCTGGAGCTGTAGATCATTATTTAGCTGAATCATGGGAATTAGAATCAAATATTTCTACTGGTGCTTTTAGGGCACCACGCTCAAATTTTATAGCCGGTGCAGAACAGGCTTTTTTAGATGAAGTGGCAGAATTGGCTGGGAAAGATCCTATCCAGTTCAGGCTAGATTTATTGCAACGGGCCCAAGACAACCCCGTGGGTGAAAACAATGACTATGATGCTGCTCGTTATGCTGGTGTTTTAAAGTTGGTGAGAGAAAAAGCCAACTGGCAGCGTAAGCAAGAAGGAGTTCACAGAGGTGTATCAGCCTATTTTTGTCATAATTCTTATGTCGCCAATGTTTTAGATATGGTCATTGAAAATGGAAAACCTGTAGTCGATAAAATCTATTGTACTGTTGATTGTGGCATTGTGATCAATCCTGATGCAGCGGTGAACTTATCTGAAGGTGGCCTTATTGATGGAATTGGCCATGCTTTATATAGTGCAATGAGTTTTAAGGAGGGTGTGCCAGAACAACAAAACTTTGATACCTATCGTTTGATTCGTCATGCAGAAGCACCAAAAAGTATTCAGGTAGATTTTGTACAAAATCAAATCGCTCCCACAGGTTTAGGTGAGCCCACTTTTCCCCCTGTAATTGGTGCGTTGGCTAATGCCCTCTATAG
>NTKF01000015.1 GCA_002457295.1 Flavobacteriales bacterium MED-G22 | reverse complement strand
GAGCCAGCTTTAGCTTTATTATCTAATCTAAATTGATCTCTAGAGGCAGGAAGACCACCCAAATACATTGAACCACGGCCAATGTTTAGTCTGTTTACAGAAGCACGTACTGCAAAGTCATTATTTTTTCTTTGACTGTTTTGTGCTCTTTCGTTTCGATTGTTTCTGTCTCTAGAATTCTGGTATCCTTTTTCACCTCTTCTTCCTTTGCTCAAACCACTATATGCTCTATTATAATATGATCCTCTGTTATTTCTAAAAAACCTATCATTATAATAGTTTGGACGATAATGTAAGCCAGCGTAACCATTGAAAAATGGATTGTAAAAAGGACTATAAAAAGGATTGTAAAAGGGACTATATCCATTCCACCGAGGGTTGAAAAAACGATTTCTAAAACCAAATCTGAAATAAGGGTTATTATACCCAAACCCTAAATAAGGATTGTAACCATAAGGGTTAAAAGGTCTAAACCTTCCACCGTTGGTATAATAATAAGGGCCAAAACCAACATCAAAATTTGAAAAGCCCCAGCCAAAGTTATTCATCCCGAAGCCAAAGGCAGGTTGATTATTAAAGACATAAATATCTGTAGAAGTAGTTTGACCTCCCCATGGAATTTGTCCCGCAGGTTGCATATTATTATCTACTGGATTAGCATAAGCTTCAGCATCTGTAAAATATGTAGCATCATCGGTTACAGAACTGTAATCATCACTTAAATTTCGAAAATATTGTTTGTAGTATTCTCCATTTGATTTTTCTGTTTTCTTAACAACTACGACTTTATCACCATAGATTCCATCACTTTGATAGTAGCTCGCATTTTGAAAACCCGCACAGTTTACAAGAAGCAAACCAAACGCTAAAAAAGTTGAAGCTGAAGAGTAAAATTTCAATTTTGGTGTTCTCATACTATTTTGTTTTGCGAATTTGTCTATCAAAAAGTTTAGTTTTGCATCCAGATTCATGTTATATTAAATATAAGGCAAATTCTATGCCAAAAAAATAATGGCGAAAAAACTTACAAAGCAAAGTGAAGATTATTCGAAGTGGTATAATGAGCTAGTAATTAAAGCTGATCTAGCTGAAAATGCTGCTGTTAGAGGTTGTATGGTCATCAAACCCTATGGCTATTCGATTTGGGAAAAAATGCAAGCTGAATTGGATAAAATGTTTAAGGAAACGGGCCACGAAAATGCTTATTTCCCGTTGTTTGTTCCCAAAAATTTATTTGAAGCCGAAGAAAAAAATGCTGAAGGCTTTGCCAAAGAATGCGCCATTGTGACACACTACCGTTTAAAAAATGATCCTGATAAACCAGGAAAACTAATGGTGGACCCCAATGCAAAGTTAGAAGAAGAATTAGTTGTTCGTCCTACAAGTGAAGCCATTATATGGAATACCTATAAAAATTGGATTCAATCCTACAGAGATCTTCCTATTCTGCTCAATCAGTGGGCAAATGTTGTTCGCTGGGAAATGCGAACTCGTTTATTCCTTCGTACTGCTGAATTTTTGTGGCAAGAGGGACATACAGCTCATGCTACAAAAGAGGAAGCACTACAGGAGACTATCATGATCAATAAAATTTATGCTCAATTTGTTGAAGATTTTATGGCAATTCCAGTTATTCAAGGAACAAAAACAGCGAGTGAACGTTTTGCGGGTGCCATCGAAACCTATTGCATTGAAGCGCTTATGAAGGATGGAAAAGCCTTACAAGCCGGTACCTCTCATTTTTTAGGACAAAATTTCGCTAAAGCTTTTGACGTAAAATTTGCTACCAAAGAGGGTAAAAATGAGTATGTATGGGCGAGTTCTTGGGGCGTTTCAACTCGTTTGGTTGGAGCATTGATTATGACACATGGAGATGATAATGGTTTAGTGATTCCTCCTAAATTAGCACCTATTCAGGTAATCATAGTACCAATATTCAAAAATAAAGAACAACAACAAGTCATTGCTCAAGTAGCTGAAAAACTACAAAATGAATTGAGGCAGCACAATATTAGGGTGAAGTTTGACAATAGAGAAAATCAGACCCCTGGCTTCAAATTCAATGATTATGAATTAAAAGGCGTTCCTCTTCGTATTGCCATTGGCCCAAAAGATATTGAAAAAGGAAGTGTTGAAATAGCAAGAAGAGATACTTTAGAAAAGTCATTTGTAGCACAAGATGGAGTAATTCAATGGGTTGTTGATATGCTCCCCCGTATTCAATCAGAAATGTTTGAAAAAGCAAAGAAAATGCGTGATGAACATATTACTACTGTTGATGACTACGTCTCTTTTAAAAATTTGTTAGAAGAAAAGGGAGGGTTTATATCTGCACATTGGGATGGTACTGCTGAAACCGAAGAAAAAATTAAAAATGAAACAAAGGCTACAATTCGTTGCATTCCAATTGAACAGTCAAAAGAAGAAGGGGTTTGCATTTATTCAGGCAAACCATCAAGACAACGGGTGCTATTTGCGAAAGCCTATTAATGGTGCCCTTTTTTTTGAGCAATATCCCTTAGCGCTATGGCTAAATCTACTCACTTTTCGTTGTATAATAATATTTTTAAACTTACATTTGCGCACGAAAAATATGGCCCGTTCGTCTATCGGTTAGGACGCCAGGTTTTCATCCTGGAAAGAGGGGTTCGACTCCCCTACGGGCTACAAATTATAATAAGTTATGGCAAATCATAAATCTGCTTTAAAACGGATTCGATCAAACAACAAAAAACGCTTACGCAATCGCTTTCAGCACAAAACAGCTCGAAATGCGATTAGAAAGTTACGTGAGAATACTAATAAAAAAGAAGCTGTGAAGGCTTTTCCTGAGGTTGTTTCACTGATCGATAAGCTGACTAAAAAGAATATAATTCACGCGAACAAAGCTGCTAATTTAAAATCTAAATTGGCTAAGCACGTCAGCGCTCTCTAATCTATTCTTTCCAAATACCTAAGGTATTATAAAGGGAGTTTATTCCAATTATTTTTTAAAAAAATAGAAACTAGTTTTATGCTAGAATTGAGGCTAAAGAAATATTTTCAAAATTAAATGCCTCTGCTACTTTACTATAGACTATTTTATTATTAACAATATTTAATCCCTTTGCTAAGGCAGAATTTTCTTGACACGCTTTTTTCCAACCTTTACTGGCTAATTCTATGGCATAGGTGAGTGTAGCATTTGTCAATGCAATAGTGGACGTATTTGGAACTGCTCCAGGCATATTAGTCACTGCGTAGTGAATGATATCCTTTTTAATAATAATTGGACAGTCGTGGGTGGTGGGTTCGCTGGTTTCAAAACATCCCCCTTGATCAATAGCAACATCAACCAATACTGTACCTTTCATCATTTTAGATAACATTGCTTTAGTAATCAATTTTGGTGATTTTGACCCTGGTATTAATACTGTACCTATTATTAGGTGGGAGTGTTGCACTTCTTTCTCTATTGCCATGGGAGTAGAATAGACTGGCGTTACGTTTGCGGGCATAATGTTTTCTAATGCTCTCAATCGCTCTAAATTATTATCCATAATAGTAACATTTGCCCCCATCCCAGCAGCCATTTTTGCTGCTTCTGTTCCTGCAATTCCACCACCAATTACAAGCACATTTGCTGGTTTCACACCCGTTACTCCCCCTAAGAGAATTCCAAAACCGCCTTGAGGTTTTTCTAAATATTTCGCACCCTGTTGAGTTGCCATCCTACCTGCGACTTCAGACATGGGAATCAATAAAGGTAATCTGCCCTCATGTTCTACTGTTTCATAAGCCAAACAGATGGCTCCAGAAGCAACCATGGCTTGGGTGAGTTTCTCGCTTGATGCAAAATGAAAATAAGTAAATAGCAATTGATTTTCTTTAATTAATGGATATTCTTCTTCAATCGGCTCTTTTACTTTAATAATCATCTCAGCGATGGCATAAACAGCTTTAATATCCTCAAGAAGAATACATCCAACAGCTTCGTATTCCTCGTCTAGAATACCACTCAATAATCCAGCCTTTTTTTGAATATATACCTCATGCCCAGCTTGAATCAATGCAAAGGCACCTGCTGGTGTGATTCCTACTCTAGCTTCTTGTGGCTTTATTTCTTTGGGGACACCAACTTTCATTTAATATTTAAAAATAAACTAGGTTAAACCTAATAGATAATCTACAAAGGTGGTATAATAAAAATTGATTTTAATAAAATATCCCCTTTAGTCCCCCTTTTTTTGTAAAACTCTGTTTTACAGTTAATTAGGGCGTCTTATCGTGATCGCGACAGGATTCGAACCTGTGACCGTCTGCTTAGAAGGCAGGTGCTCTATCCAGCTGAGCTACGCGACCTATAACTGTTTTATCGAGCGCAAATATACTACTTCTTTCAAAAAAAGATGAGCCATTAGAAATAGAAGATCAACTTTATAAATATAATGTGATTAGTTTTTATTAAAATTCAAGAGTACTATAAAACCAATATTGATCAGATCAAAAAATAAAAAAGAATAGTCTTTCAGTTTCCAATTAAGAAATTCAATTTTTAGAAATTTTGGACTATCTTTCCCTAACTATAAAACGTATTGGGTGAGACTTACTCCTGCAAAAATAAATGCTTATACTTTTCGAAACTTGCCTTCTGCATGGTGGTGTGGGGTTCGGGTAATAAAAATTACTCAACTATCATGTGAAGTTATTTTGCGGCTAAATTTTTTTAATAAAAACCCATTTCGTTCAATTTTTTGGGCAGTACAAGGTATGGCTGCCGAGCTATCCACTGGAGTGTTATTGATGCAGGAAATTGACAACCTAAATAAAAATGTTTCCATGCTTGTGATTGAAAATAAAGCTGAATTTACAAAAAAGGCAAAGGGAAAAATTAAATTTGTTTGCGGTCAAGGTCAGGAGGTAAAAGAAACATTTCAAACTCTTTCTGAATCAAAAAAGCCTCAAACGATTTGGATGTCAGCCCAAGGCCTTGACGAAGACGGAGATCGTGTTTCTTATTTTGAATTTCATTGGACACTAAAAGAAAAAATGGATGACTAATACTGCACCTTTTAAAAATGACTTATCGCTGCCAGTGGTGGCTGCTCCAATGTTTTTGATTTCAAATCCAAAATTGGTAATATCCTGTTGTATCAATGGTATTGTGGGTACATTTCCAGCACTGAATCAAAGAACCTCTGAAGGGTTTGAAGAATGGGTAATAGAAATTAAAACGGCTCTAAAAAACTTTGAGTTAGAAACGGGAAAAAAACCAGCTCCTTTTGGAGTAAATCTAATTGTACATCCGACGAATCTGAGAGTTAAATCAGATTTAGAAATTTGCATCAAACATCAAGTCCCTTTAATCATTACTTCTTTAGGGGCTATATCAGATTTGGTTAGTGCTGTACACTCCTATGGAGGTCTTGTATATCACGATATAATAAAGCGTAGACATGCTGAAAAAGCAGTAGAAGCAGGTGTTGATGGATTAATTTTAGTAGCCGCAGGTGCTGGAGGTCATGGTGGAACTCTTCATCCAATGGCATTAATCAATGAGATAAAAACATTTTTCAAAAAAACGATTTTACTTTCTGGATGTATTTCAACTGGTCAAGACGTAGCCTCAGCACTTCAGATGGGAGCAGATTTAGCCTATATGGGAACACGTTTTATAAATGTTAAAGAGAGCCATGCTGATGAAGGGTATCAAGAAATGATTGTGAATAGTAAAGCCGAAGATATTGTTTATACTGCTGCTATCTCTGGAGTGAAAGCCAATTTTTTGAAAGCAAGTCTTGAGAGCATGGGTATCGATGAAACTCAATGGTCACAATCGACCAAGATTGATTTTGGAAGTGAATTAGATGCAGCAAAAGCAGAGGCCAAGGCTTGGAAGACCATTTGGTCAGCTGGACAAGGTGTGACAAGTATATCTGACATTCCCTCCGTAAATGAATTAGTAACCAGACTTAAACAAGAGTTTATCGAAGCTTTAGAAAAACAGCAGCAGAATCTGTCTATCTACAAATAAAAAAGATTTTTAGAAAATAAGTTATAAATCTTCAGTGAGTGATTTTACAATCTTATTTTCAGATAAAAATTCTTTTAATATCACTTTTATTGCTGTATAAACGGGTATAGCTACAATCATTCCTACTGGACCTAAGAGGGTGCCTGCAGCAAGAATAACAAAAAATATTTCCAAGGGATGTGATTTAACACTTTTGGAGAAAATGTAGGGTTGACTAAAAAAGTTATCGATCAGTTGTCCAATGACAAAACCAATCATTACATAAATACTTTTAGGTAAAATCACACTGCTAAAATCTGCTCCTAAAAAGCTACTCATAGTGAGGAGCAGCATTAATATACCCCCTATGATTGGACCTAAATAGGGAATAATATTTAATAGTGCACAGAGAAAAGCGATAACAAAAGCATTTTCTACTCCAAAACTGAATAAAACTATCGTATAAATAATAAGTAGTATACTTATTTGAAGGACTATTCCTAAAAAATATCGAGAAAGCAAGTTTTTAATTTTTTCCATTGATTTTGCAACGCGATTTTCATTTTTAGAGGAAATGGTTGTCAAAATCATCCGTTCCATTAGGTTACTGTCTTTCAAAAAGAAAAACAGAATAAATACCACCGAAAAAAGGCCAATAGTAAAACCTCCTAACAAATCTAATATTTGATTTAATAGCTCAGGAAGGAGTTCGAAATTAACATTTTGCAAGAGGTTATCAGCAGAAAGCTGTTGACGCCACAGCGCATTATCGATTTGGAAATAATTGCTCAATTGAATCAGCAACGCATCCAAATCACGTTCTAGAGCACTTACATCGAGAAGGGAGAGATTTTCACTTTGTTGAGTGAGAAGGGGAACAAATAAAGAAATAATTCCAGAAAGAGTTGCTAATAAAACTAAGAGTGTTAGCGAAGTGGCTAGTGCTGAATTTAATTTTAACTTTTTATTTAAAAATTTATTCAGGGGTCTGCCCATAAGGGTCAAAACAGCAGCCACTCCCAAATAAGTAAAAAGAGATTGGAGTTGTAAAAAAAGCCAACAAATTATGGCTATACCTGCTACTTGGAGCACCCCTTTGACAATTCCTTTAGCTATAGTATTTGCTTCCACGGTTTAAAGGTAAGAAAACTTATAAATGTTCTTTCAATTTTAATAAAAGGCTATACGCGGCTATCAATCCTGCCGTTTCTGTTCTCAATCGGGTTTCACCCAAACTAACAGCTTGAATTTTATTTGTTGATGCTTTTTGCACTTCCTCATGAGAAAAATCTCCTTCAGGGCCAATTAGGAGATGTATATTTTTAGACAAATCTTTACTATTTATATTATCCAGCAAGATTTTTGGAGTTGGATAACAGTGGGCAATAAATCCATCCCTATCAATTGTATGCAAGAACTCTTCATAAGGAGTAAGAGCCCCTAAATGAGGAAGATAAAATTGCTGTGATTGTTTGAGTGCAGCAACAATTATTTTTTGTAGTCGCTCATGTTTTATGATTTTTCGTTCTGAAAATTGGCATAAAATAGGGGTTATTTTGGTCACACCAATTTCAGTTGCTTTCTCGATGAGCCATTCAAATCGTTGCATATTTTTTGTAGGTGCTACGCCCAAATGAAGACTGTAGTTAGGTTTGGGGTGTTCAATTATTTCTACACATTTTGCCTCACAAGCTTTTTGGTTTACTCTTGTTAGTATCCCTTTCCATTCAATACCGTTGCCGTTGGTGAGACGAATTGATTGATCTTCTTTTTTTCTTAACACTTTTGCCAAATGAAAACTTTCATCAGAAGATAATTCTACCGTCAATGTTTTTTTTGTCAATGTAGGATTGAAAAAGAGATCCATGTCTAAAATTTTAACCGTGCATTAGAGGAGGAACTCAAGTCACCAAATTCTTGTGAAAGGAATTTGAAATATCCAGCTATACCTATCATGGCTGCATTATCTGTAGTATAGGCCAATGGCGGAATAAACACTTCCCAGCGCTCTTTTTTTTGTTTCTCTATCAATATATTCCGAAGACCACTATTGGCAGCAACACCCCCTCCAATAACGACCCGATAATTTTGCTTTGAATTTACAGTTAGTTCGATTTTTTCAATAATAATTTCTATCAATGTTTTTTGAAGTGAAGCACAAAGATCCGCTAGGTTTTCCTTTATAAATTGTCTGTTTTTATTTGTTTCTTTATTTATAAAATTCATAAAAGCGGTTTTGATACCACTATAACTCACATCAAGATTTGGAACTTTTGGTTTGGGAAACTTAAAGCGAAATGGATTTCCTTTTTTTGCCAGTCGATCAATTTCAGGTCCAGCAGGATAGGGGAGTCCTAGGAGTTTTCCACATTTATCAAAGGCTTCTCCAATTGCATCATCTAAGGTTGTTCCCAAGACGGTCATTTTAAAATAGTCTTCTACCCAAACTAGTTGTGTGTGACCTCCAGATAGTGTAACACCAATAAATGGAAATTCAGGAGGGTTTAGATGCACCTCTTTTATAAAGTGAACTAAAAGGTGTCCTTGCATGTGGTCAATTTCTAGAAGGGGTATCTGCCATGCCATTGCTAAAGATTTGGCAAACGCCCCTCCAACTAAAAGAGAACCTAAAAGACCAGGACCTTGTGTATATGCAATTGCTCCTATTTGTTTTTTGTCGATATTTGCTTGTCGAAGAGCTTGATGTATTACTGGCACAATATTGGATTGATGTGCTCTAGAAGCTAATTCTGGAACAACACCACCATATTGTTTATGTATCTCTTGATTGGCGATGCAATTAGATAATACATGACTTCCTTGAAGAACAGCAGCAGCAGTATCATCACAAGAAGATTCTATCGCTAATATAAAGGGTGTCTTTGACAAGATTATAATTTAATAACAAAGTTATAGTAAAGCAATTAAACGATCTTATAAAATAGCATTGATCCTACTCAGTAGTCTAACATTTCTAGTTTTACTGCTAGCACTTTTATTATCAACTGCGAAGGTTCAGACTCTTTTAGCACAACGCTTTACAGCTCGAATTAATACTAATTTTGAGACCAATTTTGCCTTAAATCAATTTACAATTGATTTAGATGGTAAAGCCTCATTAAATGGCCTATACATTGAAGACCATCATGCGGATACATTAGCCTATGTGAACAACATTCGCCTGTCACTCGTAGATCTAAATACTCTTTTGGACGGAAAAATTCAACTGCACTCACTTTTCCTCGATAATATACAAATAACAAATACACAATATGAAGGGGAAAAAAAGGATGCCCTAAGTCAATTTATAAGCCTATTCAACAAAAGAAATAATGATTCAACTGCTGCTCCCGTTTCGATAAATACACTTGAAATAAGTAAGGGTCTTTATCACCAAAAAAATAAAGAGGAAAAACAGAAGAAAAGTTTTCAACTTCAAGAAGTCAATCTAAAGGCAAAAAATCTAATTCTTTCAGGTAAAAATATGGAAGGTCAGATATTGTCATTCTCAGGAGTAGAATCACTTAAGGGCACTGAATTTTCACAGGGGCAATTTTTATTTGACTATTCTCCAAAAGAAATCAATTTAAAAGCGCTTGAAGTCAAAACCAACAATGAATATATAGCAGGAAATTTTTCACTTAAGGATAGTATAAATAGCCTAACAAACTGGAAAGATTCTGCAGAGTTGACCATTGAATTGGATAGTATTTCTGTTGAGCCAAATAAATGGTTTAAAAAACAAGCAAATAGAATCTCATGGCCCAAAATTAGTGGTTCAATATATGGAAAAGGAAACTTGCAAAACTTTATACTTGACACCTTAGCTTTACAAAGTGAATGGGGTTTTATTGCCCTTAAAGGAAATGCGATAAACCTCGATAAACTTGAGAACTTAAATTTGAATCTTCAATTTTACGTTAAAGATTTAGCTCCAAAAAAAATCGAAATTCCTTTAGATCGTTCATTAGTATCAAATTTTAATTTACAAGACAGGATTAATTTCGAGGGTCAATTAGAACTTGAAAATTCAAAAATTGATTATGATTTTTCGGTGGTGAGCGATTGGTTTGCAGCCTCTGTAAAAGGTCATATTGGAAAAGGATTTCTTTTTAAAGAAGATTATAACGACTCTTTCGACATAGAAACAAAAGTGAAGAGAATTAACATGAACCGTTTTGCTAATGCTTCAACCTCTTCTATTTATCTTTCAGGAGATTTAAAGTGTAAAGGTGAAGGGAGAACCCTAGAAGAACTAAAGGGCTCTTGGCAACTAAAGCAATTGAAGGTATTTCAAAACAAAAAAAAGCTAATCACTTTCAATGGAAGTGGTAGTTATGAGGACAAACAACTCAATAGCTCTATCACAACAACCTCAGAATTTCTTTCTCTAAAAAGTGATTTGGTTTTTGATCATTCATTGGATTTGCCAAAAATTGCAACAGCAGTCAATATTGAAGCGCTTGATCTTAATTATTTTTCAAAAAACTTAGGGGGTGGAAAGGCCTTATTTGAAGGAATTTTATTGGGTAATATTTCTGGTAGTAATTTAAACAATATGACAGGTTCATTAACAGGTGCTTCTCTATCATTAGAAACAGCTGTCGACACACTTTATTTTAGTCCATTCACTTTGAATCAAAAAACTGAAGACGAGGAACGTGTTTTAGAGATTAAAAACCAAGACATTATACAACTCAAAATGAAAGGGAACTATAAGAATGAAACTTTACTCCCTTTATTTCAAAATGCTTTGTCTGAGGTATACACTTTTCTGCCCGAAATTAAAATTGAATCCAAACAATCACTCCTATTCAATGTTACTATATACGAAAAGATATTAAACGCGCTTTATCCAAAACTCCAAGCAAAACAAAATATAAATATTAGTGGTAAGATTAATAGTACGAAAAAACAATCTCAAATTATTGTTGATTCTCCCTTTTTCAATTGGGAAGATTTTAATTTTGAAAATATTCATTTTCAATTGGATACTCAAAATCCTATTTATAATACCTATCTCAGTGTTGATGAATTAGTTTATAAAAACGAAAAAGTTAAAGACTTCAATATAATAAGCACTTCACTAAAAGACACCCTATATTTTAGATCAGAATTTAGCCGCAGCCTCGATAATTCCCCCTTTGCTATTAATTTTTATCATACTCTGGATATGGATAAAAAGATAGTTTTTGGTATTCAAAATTCTGATCTGACATTTAAAGACACAAAATGGAAGCTGAATCCCCAAAACAGCAAAATGCAAAAAATCCTATATGATTCAGAAAATAAGCGACTAGAGTGGAATAACTTTTCGTTAGAATCGGACTCTAGAACTTCCTATCTGCGATCCTCAGGGTCTTGGCAAGGTGAAGAAAGACTCTCACTCTCTTTAGATATAAAAAACCTTCCGTGGGAAGCATTTATTCCACAAAAAGATACTTTTAAAACCACAGGTTTTATTGGCCTTTCAATGGAATACATCAAATCACCAGAAGAGAATAAATTGCTACTGGATGGAGAGTGGAAAGACTCAAATGTGAATGGACAAACGATGGGAAACCTTAGGTTTAATGCGAATGGAAATACCCAATTAAATTCATATCAAATCCAAATGAGTCTGGTTGATCAAAATCTAATTCGATTTCAAGGAAAGGGAACTATTTTAGGAAAGAACGATCCGAAACTCAATCTTGACTTTAACTTTAATGACTTTGAGATTGGTTTTCTGTCACCTCTGGGGAAAAAGGCAGTAGATAAAATAAGAGGAAATTTAACCGGAGATGTAAATGTTTGGGGACCACTTAGTAAATTAAACCACAACGGTCAGCTTAATCTTCGACAGGCAGGTATTGGCGTACCTTACCTAAATACTGACTACTCTATTAGTGAGGCTAAAGTTAATTTGTATGAACAAACTTTTGATTTTACCCCATTAGAATTAGTTGATAGCAAAGAACAAACAAGAGCACAGCTTAAAGGAAAAATTAATCATAATAATTTTAAGGATTGGAATACCTCTTTAGCCGCTAAATCCTCAAGAATTATGCTGCTCAATAAACTTGATGAACCTGAAGTATTATTTTATGGTGATGGCTATTTAAATGGTGACATATTCTTAGAGGGCCCATTTAAAAACTTAAATATAACGGTAACAGGGAGAACCGAAAAGGGCACATCTATCAAGATTCCTTGGTCTGAAGATTATGGATTAGCCGACACTTCATATATCGAATTGGTTAATAAAAGTGTTCGTTCAAATGAACCTTCAGGTGTTGAAATCAACTTAGCACAAGATGAGATTAGTGGTGTAGAAATGAACTTTGAATTAGATGTTGATCCAAATGCTGAAATAGAAATTGTGATTGACCAAGAAACAGGGAGTTTTCTCAAAGGACGTGGAGCAGGAAGTCTTTTTATGGAAATCAACACCCTTGGAAAATTTAATATGTGGGGGGATTTTATAACCTATGACGGTATTTATAATTTTAAAAATTTAGGTGTAATAGATAAAAAATTCAATGTAAAACCCGGTGGAACTATCGTGTGGGAAGGTGATCCCCTCAGTGCTCAAATGAATATTGAAGCCCTTTATGAAGTGCCCGGAGGAGCTAATCCAGCACTGATGCTAGACAATCCAAATTTCAATAAAAAAATACCCACAGAAGTGTTAATTCAACTACAAGGCAACCTCCTAAAACCAGACGATCCACTTTTTGAAATACAATTTCCAAATACAAGTGGAACAGTAGCCTCCGAAATAAACTACAGACTTGCTGACCCACAACGACGACAGTTGCAAGCGCTCTCTCTTCTTTCCCAAGGAATATTCATCAATGAAGTGAGTGTTTCAATGGAAGGGATCACTAATAATTTATACCAAAAAGCATCAGATATATTTTCAAGTTTATTAAACGAAGACAATAATAAACTTCAAATCGGAGTAGATTATCTTCAAGGTGATAAAAGTGCTCTTTTGGATATTGCTACGGCCGATAGACTCGGTTTCACACTTTCCACAAAATTGAGTGAAAAAATACTCCTCAACGGTAAAATTGGTGTTCCTGTTGGGGGTGTAGAGCAAACCCTTGTGGTAGGGAATGTTCAAATAGATTTTATATTAAATGAAGACGGCACGTTAAAGGCAAAAGTTTTCAATAAAGAAAATGAATTTCGATATATAGGAGATGAATTAGGCTACACACAAGGAGTTGGGCTCTCCTATGAAGTGGATTTTGATACCTTTGGGACATTAATTCAAAAAATCATAAAAGACCCTACAAAAGAAGAAAATAAATTACCTTCTGTTACAGTTGAAGTCCAAGAAGAAAACAGCATAGATTTCATCAATAAAAATTAATTTTTTTAATTATTATATTTCAATTAAATCTATAATTACCTTTCGTCACTGTAAATTTAATCCTTAAATTTGGCGCGAATTTAAACGAATGAAAAGCAAAGTCAATCGTATTGCAGTTTTAACTTCTGGAGGCGATGCCCCTGGAATGAATGCTGCTGTTAGAGCAGTGGTTCGAACCGCTGTGTTTCACAACATTACTTGTTTTGCTGTTTACAAAGGATATCAGGGGCTAATTGATGGGGATTTTGAAGAAATGAATGCCCGTAGCGTTAACAATATTGTAAATAAAGGAGGTACTATTCTCAAATCTGCACGCTGTCTAGAATTTAGAACAATAGAAGGAAGAGAAAAGGCCTTAAAAAATATACAAAAATATAAAATTGATGGGCTAATTGTTATTGGAGGTGATGGAACCTTCACAGGGGCAATGGTTTTTCAAAAAGAACACAATATACCAGTCATCGGCATTCCCGGCACAATAGATAATGATATTAGTGGTACCACCTCAACAATAGGATATGATACAGCTTTAAACACTGTAATTGGAGCTATTGATAAAATTAGAGATACAGCTATTTCACACAACCGATTATTTTTTGTTGAGGTCATGGGACGTGATGCGGGTCATATAGCACTAAATGCAGGTATTGGCGCCGGAGCAGAAGAAATTTTAATTCCTGAGGAAGACATGGGCTTGGATCGTCTGTTAGAGTCGCTAAAGCGAAGTGAAAAGACAGGAAAACAGTCAAGTATTGTTGTGATAGCGGAAGGTGATAAGACGGGTAAAAATGTTTTTGAAATAGCTTCATATGTGGAGCAAAACATGCCTTATTATGAGGTTCGGGTGTCTGTATTGGGACACATGCAACGAGGAGGTGCTCCTTCCTGCTTTGATCGAGTTTTAGCCTCAAGAATGGGCGTGCATGCCGTTGAATCTATAATCGATGGAAAAACTAATATGATGGTTGGGCTCATGCATGAAAAAATGACCCTCTATCCACTGCAAGACGCTATAAAAGGAAAATCAAAAATTAGCAAAGATTTAATTCGAGTATCTGATATACTCACCATATAAAGTTTAACTTAAAATTTTACTCAGCAATGAACATAGGTATTAATGGATTTGGAAGAATAGGACGCTTAGTTTTTCGATCCGCAATGAAGCAAAACGATATTACTGTAACTGCAATTAATGATTTATTGGATGTTAACCATCTAGCTTATTTACTTCAATACGATTCTGTTCATGGATCATATGATGGAACGGTAGCAGTTGAAGGCAATGATTTGATTGTAGATGGTGAAAGAATCAAAATCACAGCAGAACGTGATCCTGCTACCATTGGTTGGGGAGACTTAGGTGTTGAGGTTGTGGCAGAATGCACAGGGATATTTACTACCTTGGATAAAGCACAAGCCCATCTTGACGGAGGAGCAAAAAAAGTAGTTATCTCTGCCCCTTCAGCAGATGCACCTATGTTTGTTATGGGAGTAAATCATTTTGAAGCCACATCAGATCAAACCATTGTTTCAAACGCTTCTTGTACTACAAATTGTCTTGCTCCAATAGCTAAAGTGCTAAATGATAATTATGGTATAGAAGAAGGATTAATGACAACTGTTCATGCTACAACAGCCACTCAATTTACTGTAGATGGTCCATCAAGAAAAGATTTTAGAGGAGGTAGAAGTTCTTTATTGAATATTATCCCTGCCTCAACAGGAGCAGCCAAGGCAGTAACAAAAGTGATTCCTTCTTTAGTAGGAAAATTAACAGGCATGGCGTTTCGTGTGCCCACAGCGAACGTATCTGTTGTTGACTTAACAGTCCGCCTAGAGAAAAGTACATCGTATGATGATATCAAAGCTAAAATGCTCTCAACTTCTCAAAATGAAATGAAAAACATTTTAGGCTATACTGAAGAGCCCTTGGTTTCACAAGATTTTGTAGGCGATATCAGAACCTCAATTTTTGATGCTGGCGCAGGAATGGAGTTGAATGCCAATTTTTATAAAATTATTTCTTGGTATGATAACGAGTGTGGCTATTCAAACAAACTGCTTGACTTAGCCAAGCATATATATTCATTGTAATTCTCTCAGAGAATGATATTAGTTGTCGATAGTGGTTCTACCAAAACAGATTGGATTGCAATGAATCCGTCAGGTGATGTTTTGTTTGCTACTCAGACACTTGGTTTGAATCCTCAAGTGCTTTCCAGTGCCATTTTGTCTGAACGAATAATCAACAACTTTGACCTTTATCAAAACCGGAAGGAAGTAACTCATCTTTATTTCTATGGTGCGGGTTGTGGTGTTCCATCCCCTCAAAAAAGAATTGAACGCGTTTTTAAAGAAATATTTATTAATTCCGAATTTATAATAAAAGAAGATACCTATGCAGCTGTTTATGCAACAGTGTCGATAGGTGAACCTGCGATTGTTTGTATTTTAGGGACAGGTTCTAATTGTTCATATTATGATGGAGAAAATATTGAGCAGCGTGTAACTTCCTTGGGCTACATTTTGATGGATGAGGCTAGCGGTAATTTTTTTGGCAAACAACTGATTAGAAGTTATTATTTCAAAACCATGTCTCAAGAACTGGCCTCTAAATTCGAAAAAGAGTATGATCTCGATCCAGACACAGTCAAAGAAAACATTTATCGTCGAGAAAACCCTAATACCTACTTAGCCACTTTTAGTAAGTTTTTGATTCAACACAAGTCAAATGCCGTCTTTCAAAGCATTATAGCAGATGGCCTACAACGCTTCATAGAACATCAAATTTTACAGTTTGATGATGCTAGAGAAGTGCCTGTTCATTTTATTGGGTCTATTGCCTACTTCTTAAAAGATGAAATTGAACTTTCTTTTCAAAAAAATAAGTTGAGATTGGGCAGCATAGTTCAACGCCCTATTGACGAGCTAGTCAATTTTCATAAAGAAAAGGCATCAAGAGTCTAATTGTTTGATGCAATAGCAATTACTGAAATTTCAACTTTTACATTTTTTGGCAACGTCTTGACTGCTACTGTCTCACGAGCAGGAGCAATATTTTCATCAAAATAGCTTCCATAAACGGCATTGACTTTTTGAAAATGAGACATATTGTCTAAAAAGATTGTAGTCTTAACGACATCTTCAAAACTCATTTGCGCTGCTTTCAAAACAGCAGAAAGGTTTTGCATCACTTGCTCTGTTTCTTTTTCAATACTCTCATTGACAAAAGCCATGGTTTTGGGGTCAAGACCAATTTGTCCTGAAACATAAAGCGTATCGTCAACTTTGATAGCTTGATTATAAGGCCCAATTGGAGCAGGGGCGTGTGGTGTTTTAATAATTTCTTTCTTCATTTTTAGCGTATTTATCTATTTAGGTCTGGTTCCCTCTGCTTTTCATATTTAATATCACTCAATAAATCTGATTTTATACCAATAAAGAAATTCCAAGATGCCCTGTCGCTAAATGGAACCCAACTAAAATTAAGCCGCCAACTTTTTAGATCACGATCAAACCGAAATTGTGTATAGGTAACTCCTTTCCCTTTAAAATCATATCCTGATGAGGCACCTACTTTCCATTTGGGGGTTAATTCAAAATTTCCTGAAACCATCAAGGAATTATTCGAAAAATCTTTTTGCCCTCTAGAATTATTGTAGGTTAGCGAATAGGCAAGTTTTAAGTTCCAAGGTATTTTTGTTCGATAACTTGGGTATGTTTTTGTTTCGGCCGGTTCTTGATTACTCATTCGCTGGTCTGAAAAGTTTGTAGGTTGCCCAAAAAGGTCGTCATCTCTCCCGCCACCAGAAGTATTTTCTTCTATGACCTCTTCATTTTCTTGATCGTTGAAGTCTTCATTAGAAAAGGAATAGTTTAAATTCACATTCCCACTTGTTAATCTTAATAATCCTCCCCCATTAGTTATATGATATTTATTGATTCGAACATTATTTTCATTCAAAGTATAGGGATCAAAAGTACCTGCTACGTTTATACTTAATTTACTGTCTAGAAAACTCATCCCTGTGCCCATTCGAACGGGGCTCCATTTAAGCGAGTCGGCAGCAAAATTGTGGGAGGTGGATATGTTAAGGTTATTTAATAACACAATTTTTTTGAGGTCTGTTGCTGCTGTATCTTTATCTACTACCTTCGCTTCAAAATTATTGGCAATCGAAATCCCCATACTATTTGAGTAGGCTTTTGAGGGTGTTCCAAAGAGACCCCCTTGAAAACGAGTGTATTCAGCCGTATTGCCCTCTGCATCTACTATATAAGTATCATAATATTTTTCAAAACTAGGGCGTGTACTGTAAGTGACAGAAGGTCTAAGGGTGTGGCGAATGGATTGAATTTTTTTATCCTCTTTAAAATTTACTGTCCCGTAAAGTGTAAAACCAACAGAAAGGCCATAGTTGTATTGCCTGAAAGCATCAAAACCACTCAATGTGTCTTTAACAGCTCTGCCAGCTTCTGGAGTATAATTTTGAAATTTGATGGTTTTAGGTGTCCAAATTTCATTATAATTCCCGTTAGCTGAAACACTGATGTATTTTAAGATTTTAAAATTCGTGCTGATAGGAATGGTGTGTTGAACCCCCCCGTTGGAATTTTCAAACATCTCGGAACTAAATAGGTCTTCTTCTGTGGTTATGATTCTATTTTCGGCACGAGCCGTATATTGAAAATTTATGTTTTGAATGATTCCTTTTTTTGGCCCATTTTTTGGTGCAAAAGGAAAAATCCTCTCCATATTGGCTTGCAGGGTAGGCAAGGTGAGATTTACCTGTTTCGACTGAGAGTTTTGAGAAAGTGCTGTGGTTAAAGAAATATTTACCCTTGGGTATTCTGGAAATACTTTTTGATAGGAAATAGAAGAACTTAAATTATTATTTAAAAAATTCGCTGCATTAAGTTGATTGATAGAACGCTGATAGTAGTCACTACTACCAAAATTGACAGAAGCTGAAAAATTTGAATTAGGACTTGATTTAGTATCTTTACTATGAGACCATCGAACATTAAAGACTGTTGACTTTCCGTATCCTGGAAGTCCTCGTTCTTCTTGAATCAAATTTTCATAGCGAATGTTTACATTACCTTTAAATTTATAGCGCTTATAATATTGACTACTACTTTGAAAACCATAGCTTCCATTGGTATAGTAGTCACCCGTAAAACGAAAATCAAAAAATTCAGAAAAGCTCAGATAATAGCCTCCATTTTGAATGTAATACCCTCTAACATTACTCTCTCCAACAGAAGGAAAAATAAACCCAGATTGTCCAGTGGGCTTTGCTTTTGCAGATGGGAAATAGGCAAAAGGAAGTGCTACTGGAGTAGGAATATCTGCAATAAACATATTAGTAAAACCAGTGATGATTTTTCCTCCGGGTATGATTTTTCCTTTCCGTATTTTAAAATAATAATCAATACCTTCTTGTTCGTCACCAAGGAGTTTACCGGCTGTAGTCACTCGTGCATCTTTTATATAATAAACAGAATCATTTTCTTTTTTGGTGATACGGGCAAAAATATCCATCCCATTTTGACCTGACTTAGAATTCCAAATCAATGCTTTTTGGGTGTCAAAATTAAAACGTATTGAATCTGGATTCACTTGGTTTCCACCCTGAATAAAATAGGGGTTTTGCACCAAAACAGAGTCTTTAACAATTCTTCCTGCATAGACTTCGTTGGTTTTGTAGTCTAACACAATTATGCCAGCCCTTAGCTCAATGTCTTGATAATATAGTTCTGCTTCGTCGTATAAATAAAGCTTGTTTTCAGCTCGATTGATGCGCACATAATCTTTTGCTTTATAGTTGACTTTTTCTAGAAGCAAAGGCTCTTTCTCTTTTGTTGACAAGCTGTCTTGAACCAAACTGTCTACTACACTGTTTTGAGCCTTGATGCTAAGGGCGCATAGAAGCAAACAAAAAAATATATAATGAAACGGTTTTGACTGCAAGTTGTTTAGGCCTAAATTTGTGACTAATAGTTTACCCACAGCCAAAATTAATCATAATTTTGAGGATGAAAATGGATTTTAACGCATATTGTTCACTAACAAGGCGTTTTAGGCTGATGAGGTTGCCATCTCTAATCTCATCTTCTACTTTGTTGTTTTTACTTGTTAGCACACTCTTTTATTCAGTCTATGCACAAGACAAAACCTTTACAGTGGTCTTAGATGCTGGACATGGAGGAAGAGATACAGGAAATCGAGGAAATGGCTATTATGAGAAGAAAATTGCCTTAAATATTGCCCTCACTATTGGAAGTTTGCTGGAAAAGCAAAATAGTATAAAAGTCATCTATACCCGAAAAAAGGATGTTTTTGTAGATCTCATTGAACGAGCCAATATTGCGAATAAAGCAGATGCAGATTTATTCATTTCAATCCATTGTGATGCGTTCAGTCAATCTTCGGTTTACGGCGCTGGGACTTTTGTGTTAGGGCTTCATGCAAACGATCGGAACTTTCAAATAGCACAAAAAGAAAATTCAGTTATTTTTTTGGAAGAGGATTATGAACAAAAATATGATGGATTTGATCCGAATAATCCAGAATCAGTCATTAGCTTGTTGCTCATGCAGGAGACCTATTTAGACCAAAGTATAGTGGCAGCAAATACCATTCAACAGAGTTTTATAAGTAATTTATCTCGCAAAGATAGAACTGTGAAACAAGCTGGTTTTGTGGTTTTAAAGTATACCTATATGCCAAGCGTCCTTGTAGAGGCTGGTTTTTTGACAAATCCTAAAGAGGGGGCCTATTTAAACTCTACTAAAGGACAACAGCAAATATCATCAACTATTGCCGATGCTGTGATTAATTATAGAAATTTCTTGTATAGTAGTGTTTCTTCAGAAAACCCTATTGAGAATAATAAGCCCAAAAGTGAACTAGTAAAAAATGTAAAAAAAGACATTTCAACTATTTATTTCTCAGTTCAAATAGCAGCTAGCAAAAAATCTATTGCAACTAAACCATATAACTTCAAAGGCTTAAAACCCATTCAAAGACAAAAAGAGGGTAAGATCTATCGCTATTATTATAGCCAATCTAAAACTATTGAAGGAGCCAAAAAGTTACAAACAAAAGCACAAAAAAAAGGCTTTAAGGGAGCTTTTCTAGTGGCCTTCAAGGATGGGAAAAAAGTGGATATCAAATCTGTTTTGCCTTGAAAACAGCTCTTATGGTCTTAAAATTAATTGTAATTTTGTAAAACAATAAAAACGCAAAAAATTGAATCTTTCCAGAGAAATTAAAACAGCAATTCTTGTCCTTTTAGGCGCAGCTGCGTTCATTTTCGGGTTCAATTATTTAAAAGGAACTTCAATATTTGATAACGACAAAAATCTTTTTGCGATTTATGAAGATGTGGAAGGCCTCGTAGTGGGAGCTAAAGTTACCATCAATGGTATGGATGTAGGCAAAGTTACCAAGATTGACATCTTACCCGATTTTTCTGGGGTTAGAGTAGATCTTTCTCTTAGAGGGGGTATAGATATTTCAAGAGAAAGTGACGCCTTGCTCTATGAATCGGGTTTAATCGGAGGTAAAGCAATTTCAATTGTTCCTTCAGAAACAGGTTCTTTGGCTGAAGAGGGAGACCAATTGCCCTCTAAAATAAAACCTGGCCTCACCGAGCTTATCAATCAGCAAATTGCACCACTTCAAAGCAAAATCGAAAACATGCTAACTAGTGCCGATTCTTTATTTGCTGGAGTGAGTAATGTCATGAACTATGAAACACAAGACAATTTAAAAACTTTGTTAAAGAATTTGACTACTACCATAGAGAGTATTAATGACATTTCATCGAGAATGGTGACAGTGGTTGATGATAATCAAGCCGCTTTAAAAGCTACTCTAAAAAATGTAGAAGGCACTACTTCAAATCTAGAAAAAATGACAGATTCTCTTGCTGCAATCCGAT
Organism: Flavobacteriales bacterium MED-G22; assembly: GCA_002457295.1. Next base: position 8,139 of record NTKF01000015.1, on the reverse strand, counting down.
GGGGAGAAACAGCCAAAGAAATTCAATTTCTTGTTACTAATTTAACAGCAATAACACAACCAATTGCTGAAGGTGAGGGAACCATAGGGCAATTGATCAAAAACGATTCTCTTTATTATCATGTCAATGCTTCAACAGAAGCCCTTGAAGCTCTCTTAAAGGATTTAAAAGCACATCCTAAACGCTATGTCCATTTCTCACTTTTTGGTCGAAAAGAAAAACCAACGAATGAATAAAGCATTATGGAAAAATTAGCTCAGCTATTTTTTTTGATTGTGCTAGCCATTGGGTTAGGGTTCTTTCTTTTTAATTTAAAACGAATTAGAAAAAATATTTTAAAAGGAAGACCGGTAAGTAGAAACGATCAAAAAGCACTCCGTTGGCGTCATGTTTTGTATTTGGCCTTAGGACAAAACAAAATGTTAAGTAAACCCGTTTCTGGCATATTGCACCTTGTAGTATATTTTGGTTTCATTATAATTAATATTGAACTTTTTGAAATTACACTAGATGGCCTTTTGGGGACGCATCGCCTATTTGCACCTATCCTTGGATCTAGTTATGCTTTCTTGATTGGGAGTTTTGAAATTTTAGCCTTTGGTGTTTTATTAGCAGCTATTGTTTTCTGGATAAGACGCAATCTGATTAGACTTCAACGTTTTTGGAAGCCAGAGATGAAAGGATGGCCCAAAAAAGATGCTGATTATATACTCTACTTTGAGATTGTACTTATGTTTCTTTTTTTAAGTATGAACGCCACAGATAGTCTTTTACAAGGGCAACATCCAGATTATTTGACAGCAGGAGCCTTTCCAATTTCTCAATTTTTAACTCCTCTTTTTGACGATCTAAGTATTACGATGCTTGTTCTTTTTGAGCGTTCCTTTTGGTGGTTACACATTCTAGGAATATTATTTTTCTTAAACTATTTGTATTATTCCAAACACCTACATATTCTTTTGGGTTTTCCAAACGTTTATTATGCCAATTTAAAACCTTACGGATCTTTTCCAGTGGATGGTTCAATCACCTCAGAGGTAAAAATGCTGCTCAATTTCCCCACAGATGAAGGGTCACCAGAAGAAATCCCAGAAAGATTTGGTGCTAAAGATGTCACTGACTTGAATTGGGTTCAATTAATGAATGCCTATAGTTGCACGGAGTGTGGAAGATGCACAGACGTTTGTCCTGCAAATTTAAGCGGGAAAAAGCTTTCACCTCGAAAAATTATGATGGATACCCGTGATCGATTGGCCTCTTTAGACAATAAAAAAGAAGCTAATGGAACAGAAAAATATTTGCTGGACGGCTATATATCGCGTGAAGAACTTTGGGCTTGTACCTCCTGTAATGCCTGTGTTGAGGCCTGTCCTATTGCAATAGATCCATTATCAATTATTATGGATATGAGAAAATATCTGGTTATGGAACAGTCTGCTGCTCCTGCTGAATTAAATAATATGATGAGTAACATCGAAAATAATGGAGCCCCCTGGCCATATTCACAAAAAGATCGACTACTCTGGAGTCAAGAATTAATAAACAAATAAACTAATATGCAACGAGAAGAAGCAGAAAATTATTTACATCGAAAAATAGAAAAAGGGGAGGATGTGAGTCCAGTGCTACCACCAGGAATTAAAAACTATTTGATAGATATTGATGGAACTATCTGTGATGATATTCCAAACGAAGAGCCAGACCGCATGGCCACTGCAAAAGTATACCCTGATGCATTGAAAACTTTAAATAAGTGGTATAACGATGGTCATTTGATTTGTTTTTTCACTTCCAGAGTAGAATCCCACCGAGAGGTAACCGAAAAATGGTTGAAATCTAATGGCTTCAAATACCACAGTCTTTTGATGGGTAAACCTCGTGGTGGAAACTATCATTGGATAGATAATCATCTGGTAAGAGCCACACGTTATAATGGAAAATTTACTGAGTTAATTGAAAAAGAGGTTACTATCGAAGTTTTCGACGATGGTAAAGACCAACATTAAACGATGTCTACAGAAATAAAAATCAACACATTAGCAGAGCTTCATGCCCGGGGAGAGTCTCCAGAAGTGGTTTTTTGGGTAGGCTGTGCAGGTAGTTTTGATGAAGCAGCGCAAAGTGTAACAAAGGCATTTGTTAAAATCCTTTCACACACCCAAACTTCTTTTGCAGTTTTGGGAGACGAAGAAAGTTGCACCGGAGATCCAGCCAAAAGAGCTGGAAATGAATTTTTATTTCAAGCCCAAGCCCTACAAAATATTGAGCGCCTAAACCACTACGGTGTCACAAAAATCATAACCACATGTCCTCACTGTTTTAACACCCTAAAAAATGAATATTCTGCCCTTGATGGGCATTATGAAGTTTACCATCATAGCCAATTTTTAAAGCATCTTTTAGAAACAGAGAAACTTAAAATTTCAGAAACAACATTTAAGGGTAAACGAATAACCTACCATGACCCATGTTATTTAGGTCGAGCTAATCAAGTATTTGAAGCTCCTCGTCATTTACTAAAGAGTCTCCAACTGGCTCTAACTGAGATGAAAAGTTGTAAATCCAAAGGGCTATGTTGCGGTGCCGGTGGAGCTCAAATGTTTAAAGAATCTGAAGAAGGAAAAACAGAAATTAATCTAATGCGCACAAAAGAAGCTCTAGACACAGCACCTAATTATATTGCCACTGGATGCCCTTTTTGTAAAACCATGATGCGTGATGGAATCAAAAATAATCACAAAGAAGAGGAAGTGAAAGTTTTAGACATAGCAGAACTAATTGTTCAAGCCAAAAATTTATAAAACATGTATGTGCCCTTTGACCGATTGCCCGATGAGGCCAGAGTTTGGATTTATGCTACCAACCGACATCTAAGCGACAAAGAAGTTATTGCAATTGAGCAAGAGTTAATCGCTTTTTTAACCCAGTGGACAGCCCACCAGCAGGCCTTAGAAGCAAGTTTTTCAATACCATACAATAACTTTATCGTTATTGGACTCAATGAAAACAAAAATTTAGCCAGTGGATGTTCTATTGATGCATCTGTTCATTTTCTTAAACAATTAGAAAGGAAATTTAAAGTGGATTTATTTGATAGAATGCTCATCACCTATAAAAAAGACGACCAAATAAAACACCTTGCTTTACATGAATTTAAAAGATTAGCTAGGCAAGGTGAGTTCTCCAAATCAACTACAGTATTCAATAACCTAGTTCAAACTAAAAGAGATTTTCTGTCAAACTGGGAGACCTTAGCTGAATTTAGTTGGCACAACAGCCTTTTTTAATGAAATATTTTTTTGTTTATTTTCTTACTGTCACCTCGTTATCTGCACAACAGTTTGACCCTTTAGCTGTTCCTAAACCCAATCAACAACTACAGCAAGAGTGGGTTAATCAAGTGTATAGCAAAATGTCCCTCAAAGAAAAAATTGGGCAATTGTTTATGCCAATGGTATTTAGTGAAAGAGATAATCTTCATTTTCAAAAAATGAAAGAGCTAATAGAAAAGCATCATATTGGTGGTGTCATTTTTTCTTTAGGTGGTCCTAAAAAACAATCCCATTGGCTTAATGCCTTTCAGAAAGCTTCTAAAGTTCCGTTGCTAGTTGCGATGGATGCAGAATGGGGGCCTTCAATGCGTCTTGATAGTGTTGCTCGATTTCCTTGGCAAATGACATTAGGCGCAATTCAAGATACCTCATTGATAAGAAAAATTGGCCGCCGTATGGCTGAACAGGAAAAAAGATTAGGAGTTCATATGAGTTATGGTCCAGTATTAGACGTTAATACAAATCCTAATAATCCCATTATTGGCAATCGGTCATTTGGAGAAGACCCAGTGCAAGTGAGTACTAAAGCCTTAGCCTTGATGAAAGGACACCATGACGTTGGAATTTTAACGTCTGGAAAACATTTCCCGGGACATGGAGATACTGCTCAAGATTCTCATAAAACGTTGCCCAGGGTAGACATATCTCAAAGTGACTTAGATCAAACATCTTTACTGCCCTATAAAAAGTTGATTAATGAAGGGTTAACTTCGGTTATGGTTGCGCACCTCGACGTTCCCCCATGGTCTCCGAATGGTTTGCCTACATCCCTTTCAACAGCCTTAATTCAAGAAAAATTGAAAAAGGAATTGGGATTTAATGGGTTGATCGTGACTGATGCTCTTAATATGAAAGGAGTAGCAAATTTTTCTTCTTCAGAAAACGTTGATTTAACAGCTTTCCAGGCTGGTCAAGATATGCTCTTGATTTCACTTGATATTCCTAAAGGCATTGAAGCTATTGAAAAAGCTTATTTGAAGGGTATTGTTTCAGAAAGTCGATTGGCACATTCTGTAAAGAAAATTTTGATGGCAAAATATAAAGCAGGGTTGCACAACTATAAGCCAGTGAAAATTGACGGTTTGTATAAAGATTTAAACGCACCCCAAGACACCTTGCTTTATGCACAAGCAATGGCAAAGGCAATTACACTAGTTAAAAACGAAAACCGTCTCCTTCCTTTAAGCAAAAAAACTTCCTTAGCCCATATTACGTTGGGAGATGCCTCTAGCGTAGCATATCAGAAACAGTTAAACCGTTATGCACCTATTACGTCAATTATCGATATAACTCCAGAAAATGCATTGGTTAAAACAGCCCCTTTTGATACATTGATTATTAGTTTTCATCGTTCCAATGAAAATCCATGGAAAGCCTCAAACTTCAATGAAAAAGAACTTGCAATAATCAAGGTTCTTGCTCAGCATAAAAAGATAATACTGAATGGATTTGTTCGACCTTATGCCTTAGCTCAGATTTCAGAAATTCAAAATATTGATGCAATTTTGTGGAGTTATCAAAACAGTGCCATAGCTCAACAACTTAGTGTTGAAATTCTTTTTGGAGTTATTGGAACCTATGGGACTTTACCAATAAGTGTTGAAAAAAGATATTCTGTGGGTCATGGATTATTTTTAGACTCCATCGATAGATTAGGGTATGCTACCCCTGCTCAAGTTGGATTTGATCCTGAGAAGCTAAAAGGTTTAGATGAATTGGCCAAAATTGCAATAGATTCAATGATGACTCCTGGCATTCAGATGCTAGTGGCTCGACGTGGACAGGTTGTTTATCAGAAAAGTTTTGGTCATCACACTTATAGAAAAAAAAGAAAGGTTGCCAATCATCATCTATATGATTTAGCTTCATTAACTAAAATTATAGGTACAATGCCTTTGATTATCGATGCTGTTGAGAAAAACCAAATAAGCCTTTCTACTAAAGTTAAAGAAATGTTGCCTGAATGGGAGCAAAGCAATAAGGCAGACATTACCCTAAAGGCCATGTTGAGTCATTATGCTCAACTCATTCCATGGATTCCTTTTTATAAGATGACATTGACTAAAGAAGCAAAACCTGATGCTAAATTTTATTCTCCAAACGCAACAGAAAATTTCACTATTCCAGTGGCAAAAAACCTTTATCTAGATAAAAATTACATTGAAATTATTGAACAAACTATCAAAGAAAGTCCTCTGCTAGACTCGCTAGATTATGTTTACTCTGATCTTCCCTATTATTTATTAAAAAAATATTTGGAAGAAAAGGAGAATAAAAGTCTTGATGAGCAAGTAGAAAGCTTACTAATTAAGCCATTAAAACTGAAGACAATGACGTATAAGCCCTATAAAAAAGTACCAGACTCATTAGTAATACCCAGTGAAATTGACACCTATTTTAGAAATCGACTCTTACATGGTTTTGTTCATGATATGGGTGCAGCCATGCAGGGAGGTGTGGGGGGTCATGCTGGGTTATTTGGAAATGCATTTGATGTAGCAGTTGTGTTGCAAATGTATATACAAGGAGGCTATTATGGAGGAAAAAAACTACTTTCAAAAAGTGTGATCAATCAATTCAATACTTGCTATTATTGTGATAAAGACAATAGGAGGGGAGTAGGATTTGATAAACCAGAACTTAATGATGGCTCAAGTGATTGCAAGGGGCAACCTTCCCCAACTAGTTTTGGACATTACGGTTTTACGGGAACTTATGCTTGGGCTGATCCTGAAAATGAAATGGTTATTGTATTTTTGTCAAATAGAACCTATCCTACCATGGACAATAAACTGTTGGGTAAACACAACATACGCACTAGAGTGCGAGAGGTTGTTTATAAGGCTTTGGTAGATTAAAAAAAAAGATTTTGAAAATTGCTATCGTTTGTTACCCCACCTATGGAGGTAGTGGTGTTGTTGCTACGGAGTTAGGGATATCCCTCTCAAAAAAAGGGCATGAAATTCATTTTGTCACCTATAAACAGCCTGTCCGTTTAGAAGCTTTAAACCAAAATTTGTTTTATCATGAGGTGTATGTACCAGACTATCCTTTGTTTCAATATCAACCCTATGAATTGGCCTTATCAAGCCGACTAGTGCAAGTAGTCAATGACTATAATATTGATGTTTTACATGTTCATTATGCCATTCCTCATGCCTATGCAGCTTATATGACCAAAAAAATGCTTGCAGATGATGGAATTCATCTCCCAATCATTACAACCCTACATGGAACAGATATAACCCTAGTCGGTCGCCACCCTTTTTATAAAAAAGCAGTGACCTTTAGCATTAATCACTCTGACTACGTTACTGCAGTTTCAGAAAGTTTAAGAAAAGATACATTGAGACTTTTCAAGGTTAAAAAAGACATTCATGTAATTCCTAATTTCATTGATGTTAAAAAATTTGAAGGCAAAGAACTTCCCTGCAAGCGATCCTTGCTTGCAGAAAAAGAAGAAGAAAAAATAATAACACACATAAGCAACTTTAGACCATTGAAACGTGTCTTAGATGTGATCAATACCTTTGAAAAAATAATAGAAAAAGTTCCCGCAAAACTAATGATGGTTGGTGATGGCCCAGATAAAGCAATGGCACAGCGCTATTGTGAAAAACACCATTTAGAATCAAAAGTAGTTTTTTTAGGAAAAAGTGATGAGATTGAAAAAGTTCTTTGTTATTCTGATTTATTCTTGCTCCCCTCAGAACAAGAAAGCTTTGGTTTGGCTGCCTTAGAAGCTATGTTGCATCAGGTTCCAGTAATCTCAACAAATGTGGGTGGGCTACCTGAAGTTAATATTCAAAATTATTCGGGTATTCTTTGTCCTGTTGGTGCCGTAGACACTATGGCAGAAGAAGCCATTAGAATTTTATCAGATACTAAGTTGCATTTGAAGTTTAAACATCAAGCTTATCTTCAGGCAAATAAATTCGACATATCAAAAGTTATTCCTCAATATGAAGTCCTCTATCAAAATGTATTAAAGCCACAACTTTAAAAAATTGTTTATTGAGGATGATAAATTCGCTTTGCATTTGCGTAAACCTCATCCTTGTCTAAAGTCATAGGTTTTGTTTTAAAAGCGGCATACAATTCCATTTGATCGTCAAAATGAGGAGAAGAGGCATTCTCCGAACTTCCATATGAAATGACTGTCTCAATCTTTGGATTTGGCTGATTCCTGTCAAATTCCACCAAGGCAATATAGGATTCTCCACTAACCACCCTAGTCTGTCCATTTTGGTAGGGTCTTGAAGCCATGGAAGTGATCACATCTGGAAGACCAAAAATAGGTATTTCTTTATCTCCTCTTACAAGTTTTTGGTAATCACCAAGTGATACGTCCATCGTTCCAAAATACTTTATAAAATGTTCTTTAGTATGATGAAAAGCATCTACTAAAATGGTTATTGGGATTATTTTGGGTTCTGGTAATTTGCGATATACCTTTTTTAACTTATCATATAAACAAGCAAATGTTCCAGCACCTAACGAATTTGCTGCTGCTTTTCTGTCCCAATTTTGAACGCGTGAGATTAACGTTTCTATTTCTGGATAATCTTCTGGTTTAATTAAGTCAAGATAATCAATATTCATCCAGCTAAAATGATAGGGTTTTGGGTATGAATGGTCATATTTAATGCGCTTGAAATCTTGATAACTAATCTTATCTTTTGACTCAATGAGTTCTTTAAAACGAATAGAACGATTATTGTCGTAGTCCTCAAACCCCATTTCTTTGGCAAAGAGTGTAGCGTCTGGGGTATCATTTTTTCCACTCGATATAAATGGACTGTGATTA